>NZ_QTQD01000008.1:0-226379 GCF_003858025.1 Burkholderia sp. Bp9004
TTGAGCGCACCCATGTCCGAGAACGGGTGGATGTGGTGCGCGGCGTCGAGCGCGCGGTATTCGGCGGTCGAGCGTGCCTGCGTCGTGCGCGGTGCGGCGGCCGGCGCGGCCGGCTGGATCCAGGCAGATTCGTTGCGGTAAGTCATGTTTCCTCCGTGATTCCGTATTCGGTCGTGCGCACGCTCAGACGTGCAGCAGCAGATGGCGGCGTTCCCACGAGCTGATCACGCGGAAGAACGCTTCGTATTCGGTTTCCTTCAGTGCGAAATACGCCTTCAGGAACTTGTGGCCGAGAATTTCGCCGAGCGGCTCGCATGCGGCCATCAGCGTGAGCCCTTCCTCGAGGTTGCGCGGCAGCTGGTACGGCAGTTCGTAGCCGTCGCTGACGAGCGGTTCGGTCGGTTCGAGACGCTGCGTCATGCCGAGATAGCCGGCCGCGAGCGTCGCCGCGAGCGCGAGGTACGGGTTGCAGTCGACGCCCGGGATCCGGTTCTCGATGCGGCGCGCGGCCGGGCCCGAGTGCGGGATGCGGAAGCCGACCGTGCGGTTGTCGTAGCCCCACTGCACGTTGATCGGCGCGGCCATGAAGCGCGACAGCCGGCGGTACGAATTGATGTACGGCGCGAAGATCGGCATCAAGGCGGGCGTGTATTTCTGCAGCCCCGCGAGGTAGTTGTAGAACATCGACGTCGCGCCGCCGGTTTCCCGCGACGTGAACAGGTTCTGGCCCGTCTCCTCGTCGACGATGCTCTGGTGCACGTGCATCGCCGAACCCGGCTCGTTTTCCATCGGCTTCGCCATGAACGTCGCGTACATGTTGTGACGCAGCGCGGCCTCGCGCACCGTGCGCTTGAACAGGAACACCTGGTCGGCGAGCGACAGCGCGTCGCCGTGCATGAAGTTGATCTCCATCTGCGCGGCGCCGACTTCGTGGATCAGCGTGTCGATGTCGAGGTTCTGTGCTTCGCAGTACTCGTAGATGTCCTCGAACAGCGGGTCGAACTCGTTGACCGCCTCGATCGAATACGACTGGCGGCCCGTCTCGGGGCGGCCCGTGCGGCCGACCGGCGGACGCAGCGGCAGGTCCGGGTCCTTGTTCATGTCGACCAGGTAGAACTCGAGCTCCGGCGCGACGACGGGCTTCCAGCCCTTCGCCTTGTACAGGTCGAGCACGCGGCGCAGCACGTAGCGCGGCGAGATCTCGACCGGCGAGCCGTCGAAGTGCACGCAGTCGTGGATCACTTGCGCGGTCGGGTCGACCGCCCACGGGATCAGGCGAATGGTCGACGTGTCGGGCACGCACACCATGTCGGGGTCGGTCACGCCGGTGAGCGACCCGTCTTCCGGATACTCGCCGGTGACGGTCTGCACCATCACGGCCTGCGGCAGGCGCATCGATTCGCCGGACGTGAACTTGTTGCGCGGCGTGATCTTGCCGCGCGCGATGCCGGCCATGTCGGGAATGATCGCTTCGATCTCGGTGATCCGGTACTGCTTCAGAAATTCGTCGATGTCTTGCATGTTCGTTCTCGTTGGTTGTTCGACGCGCTCATGCGAGCGCGGCGGCGGCCCTGGTGCGCTCGCGGGCGTTCCGGCGGGCGCGGCATGCGTCGCCGAAGGCGCGGAAGATCGCGCTCGACAGCGGGTCATGCGCATGCCGCCATTCCGGGTGCCATTGCACGGCAAGGGCGAAGGCCGGTGCATCGACGACGCTGACGGCCTCGATCAGGCCGTCCGGCGCGACGGCTTCGACGGCGAGGCCGGCACCGAGCTGCGCGACGCCCTGTTTGTGCAGCGAGTTCACGTGCACGTCGTCGCGGCCGCCGGCGAGCGTGTGCAGCACGCCGCCGGGCGTCAGGCGCACGACGTGCGCGGGGCCGTATTGCGTGTCCATCGGCGCGTCGTCGTCCTCGCGGTGATCGGCGAGGCCGGGCACTTCGTGCACGCGCTGATGCAGCGTGCCGCCGCAGACGACGTTCAGCTCCTGGAAGCCGCGGCACACGGCCAGCACGGGCACGCCAGCGGCGATCGCCGCGCGCAGCAGCGGCAGCGTCGTCGCGTCACGCGCGGGATCGTGCTTCGTGCCGGGCTCGCTCGGCTCGCCGCCATACAGGTGCGGCTCGACGTTCGAATAGCTGCCGGTAAACAACAGGCCGTCGACCGTGGCGAGCACGTCTTCGGTCGACTGGCGATCGCCGAGCGCGGGCAGCACCATCGCGAGCGCGTGTGCACCGTCGACGATCGCCGCGACGTACTTGTCGCCGACCGTGTGCGACGCATGTGCGCCGATTTGCGTGAAGTCGGCGGTGATGCCGACGAGGGGTTTCCTTTCCATGACGTCAATCAGTTGTCCGTAGGGCCATGGCGTGCGTTACGCGGGAAAATCGCGAAATGCAGGCGCGACACGGCCCCGCAGCCTGGCGAAATGCGCAAGGCCGCTGGTGAATGAGCGCAACGGGTTCGCATGGCGATCCGCGCTGCGCGCGACGGTCAGGCCGTCGTTCGTTTCGTTGCGCTGCGCGACGCGGCAATGGATGCGCGAACGCGTTCCGTCACCGCGCAGACGACGCGGCTGACGAGCAGGCAGTTGAAACGAACGACGAGAAAAGGAGGAGAGGCGCTATGGCAGCAGCGATGCGACTTCGTCGGTATCGACGGCCACGAACGTGCGTGCGGAAACGGCGTTGTGACGGCGAACGGAACGACGGGACAGGATGGTGTAGATCGACAGATGCAGCAGGCGAGGACTATGCCAGCCGCAACTGCCATCGGAAGCGGGAACAGCGCTGCGCAAACTTCGCACATCGCCTCGATCCCACCTCACCAGAGGGCCACGGACTCTCACGATTACACTCGACTGGTTTGTTGAAAGTATTGAACACCTGATCGTTTCGGCGCGCGAGGCGTTTAAAATAATCGAGGTGCCGGACCTGCGTCATTTACATCGATGGGCATCAATTTTTACGTTGCAATAACGTTTTTCGGTGCCGATGAATGGCCAATGACGCTGACCTGAGAGCCAGGATATACGAGCCAAAAACGGCGTCAAATGTTTTTTGACGGTCTCGTGTCAGGGCTTTCCCGAGGCACTCCGAACAAAATATTCGTAAATGGAATGACCCTCTGGGTGTTCATTATTTCGAACGCCTTTCAGGGTTTTCCCCGCTGATGCGCGGCATAAAGTGATTAGAATATTCAACGGCTGCGTAACGCCGCTCCACGCGTCGTTTCACTTTTTCACCGCACTTCTATCGTGTCCGAAACCGAATCGATGTCCACCGAAGTCGCCGAGCGCCTGCGTTTCGTGCGCAACAAGCATGGCCTGTCGCAGCGTGAACTCGCGAAGCGGGCCGGCGTGACCAACGGCACGATCTCGCTGATCGAACAGGGGCGCGTAAGCCCGTCGGTCGGCTCGCTGAAGAAACTGCTCGAATGCATTCCGATGAGTCTCGCGGAGTTCTTCACGTTCGAACTCGTCGAATCGCGCTCGGTCGTATCGCGCCGCGACGAGATGCCGAACCTTGGCAACGACGCGCTCGCATTTCATCTCGTCGGCGCGGGCGTGAAGGACCGCAACATGTGCATCATGCGCGAGATCTACCAGCCGCTCGCCGATACGGGGCCCGAGATGCTCGTGCACGCGGGGCACGAGGGCGGCGTGGTCGTGTCGGGCCGGCTCGAGCTCACCGTCGACGGCGCGACCTGGCTGCTCGACCCCGGAGACGGCTACTACTTCGAAAGCCGTTTGCCGCACCGCTTTCGCAATCCCAGCGCGGAACAGCTCTGCGAGGTCGTGTCGGCGAATTCGCCGGCCACCTTCTGAGCCCGCATCACTGCATTCGTCGCCGGCAGTCTTGCCGTTGCGCGGCGTGCCGTAGCGCGAATGCCACGACAATTGAGGCATCCTGATGAACAAGTTGACTTTGGCTGACTGGCAGGACAAGGCGGCGTCGCTCACGATTGAAGGGCGCGCATTCATCGACGGCACGTCGCGCGACGCGCACGGCGGCAGGACGTTCGACTGCGTGAGCCCGATCGACGGTCGCGTGCTCGCGAAGGTGGCCGACTGCGGAGAGCCCGACGTGAACGCCGCCGTCGCGGCCGCGCGCCGCGCGTTCGACGCCGGCGTGTGGGCCGGACTGAACCCGCGCGCGCGCAAGGCCGTGCTGCTGCGCTGGGCCGCGCTGATGCGCGAGCATCTCGACGAACTTTCGCTGCTCGAGACGCTCGATGCGGGCAAGCCGATCGGCGACACCACGACGGTTGACGTGCCGGGCGCCGCTTATTGCGTCGAGTGGTTCGCCGAAGCGATCGACAAGGTCGGCGGCGAAGTCGCGCCGGCCGACCATCATCTCGTCGGTCTCGTCACGCGCGAGCCGGTCGGCGTGGTGGCGGCCGTCGTGCCGTGGAACTTCCCGATCCTGATGGCCGCATGGAAGTTCGGCCCGGCGCTCGCGGCCGGCAACAGCGTCGTGCTGAAGCCGTCGGAGAAATCGCCGCTGACCGCGATCCGCGTCGCGCAGCTCGCATACGAGGCCGGCATCCCGGCCGGCGTGTTCAACGTCGTGCCGGGCGCAGGCGAACCGGGCAAGCTGCTCGCGCTGCATCGCGATGTCGACTGCATCGCGTTCACCGGCTCCACCGCGGTCGGCAAGCTGATCATGCAGTACGCCGCGCAGTCGAACCTGAAGCGCGCGTGGCTCGAGCTCGGCGGCAAGTCGCCGAACATCGTGCTGCCGGATTGTCCGGACCTCGAGCGCGCCGCGCAGGCCGCGGCCGGGGCGATCTTCTACAACATGGGCGAGATGTGCACGGCCGGCTCGCGCCTGCTCGTGCATCGCGACATCAAGGACGCGTTCATCGAGAAGCTGGTGGCGGCCGCGCGCGCGTACGTGCCGGGCAACCCGCTCGATCCGTCGGTATCGATGGGCGCGATCGTCGACGGGATCCAGCTCGAGCGCGTGCTCGGCTACATCGATGCCGGGCGCAAGGAAGGCACGCTCGTCACGGGCGGCGCGCGCGTGAAGGAGGAGACGGGCGGCTTCTACGTGGAACCGACGGTGTTCGAGGTAAAGCCCGATGCGAAGATCGCGCGCGAGGAGATCTTCGGCCCCGTGCTGTCGGTGATCGTGTTCGACGACGTCGACGAGGCGGTGCGGATCGCGAACGACACCGAATACGGGCTGGCCGCGGCCGTGTGGACGTCGAACCTGACGACCGCGCACGACGTGTCGCGCCGGCTGCGGGCGGGCACGGTGTGGGTGAACTGCTACGACGAGGGCGGCGACATGAACTTCCCGTTCGGCGGCTACAAGCAGTCGGGCAACGGCCGCGACAAGTCGCTGCACGCGCTCGAGAAATACACCGAGCTGAAGTCGACGCTGATCCGGCTGCGCTGACGCGGCCGGTGTACGGGCGCGGTGCCGAGGGGCGCCGCGCCCGCGCGCGTCAGGCCGAGCGCAATGCCGGGTGGAAGCCCGCGGCTTCGATGATCGACTGCACGCGTTCGGCGCCTTGCGCCGATTCGACCTTGACCGTCTTCGCGGCCACGTCGATGTCGAGCTTCGCGGCGGGGTCCGCTGCCGTCACGGCGCGCGTGATGGCGTTGGCGCAGCCGCCGCAGGTCATGTCCTGGACTTCGAATTCCATCGTGTTCTCCTGGGTTGATTGGCGATTCACAAACATCGCCAGCATGAAGCTTGCCATGGTGGGAAGGTCAAGCCATTCGTCGCGTTCGACACTGCACAAGCAATTTGTAAAGCTGATGTCAGACGAATCGCAATCTGCTCGTGTGCGTCAGTCCGAATTTTTCCCGATTGACGGCCGCGTATTGCCGGCGAAATCTCGCGGAGCCTTGCGCGACAAGGTGCGCGTCGCATCACTGACGCCCGATGTCCATGCCATGAGTAAGGGTACTGGGAGAGGGAAATGCGAATCGATCTTACTATCGATTCCCCTCGATATTTCATTTCGGTACCCGTATGAATCGCTTCGCTTTCGGTTTCGCACTGGCCCTGCTGGGCGCATCGGCAACGTCCGCATTCGCTGCCGACGACGTCGTCAACCTGACCCTGAAGAACCACAAGTTTTCGCCCGACGGCGTGACGATTCCGGCCGGCAAGAAGGTGAAGTTCGTCGTGAAGAATCTCGATGCGACGCCCGCGGAATTCGAAAGCGACGATTTCAAGGCGGAGAAGGTCGTGCCGGCCGGCAAGTCGGTCGAGATCCTGGTCGGGCCGCTGAACGCCGGCACCTACGAGTTCCACGACGAGTATCATGAAGCGCAGTCGAAGACGCACCTGACCGTCAAATAAGCGGATATCGCCATGCTGTCTACCGCCCTGATCGTCTTTCGTGAAGTGCTCGAGGCCGCGCTGGTGGTGTCGATCGTAATGGCCGCGACGAAGGGCGTGCCGAGCCGCGGCTGGTGGGTCGGCGGCGGCCTCGTCGGCGGCGTGATCGGCGCCGGCCTGATCGCCGCGTTCGCCGACGTGATTTCGCAGTGGGCCTCCGGCATGGGGCAGGAAGTCTTCAACGCCGGCGTGATGTTCGTCGCGACGCTGATGCTCGCGTGGCACTGCATCTGGATGAGCCGCCACGGCCGCGAGATGGCGCTGCACATGGGCGAGGTCGGCCGGGCCGTCGCAGCCGGCAGCCGGCCGCTGACGGGGCTCGCGATCGTTGTCGGCGTCGCGGTGCTGCGCGAGGGCTCCGAGGCCGTGCTGTTCCTGTACGGCATCGCGGCGGGCGATCCGGGACAGACGCCGCAGATGATCGTCGGCGGGCTGCTCGGCGTGCTGGGCGGCGCCGGGCTCGGCTACGCGATGTATGCGGGCCTGCTGCAGATTCCGCTCAAGCGCCTTTTCTCCGTCACCAACGCGCTGATCGTGCTGCTCGCGGCGGGGATGGCGAGCCAGTGCGTCGGCTTCCTGCTTGCCGCCGGCCTCGTGCCGTCGTGGGGCGATGCGGTCTGGGATACCTCGTGGCTGCTGAAGGAATCGAGCATCGTCGGCAAGGCGCTGCATACGCTGATCGGCTATACCGCGCGTCCGGCGGGGATCCAGATCGTTGCGTACGTCGTCACGCTGGTCGCGATCGTCGTGCTGGCGCGGCTCGTCGGCCGGCCCCGGACGGTGGTGCCGCCACCGCGGCCCGTTGCCTGAGCGGGCCGGGGCCGAATGCAGAAAGGGGCGTCATTGACGCCCCTTTTTTCTTGCGTTGACGGCTCGCGCGCAGCCGCGCGGCCCGTTCAGCGATGGTTGTCGATCCATGCGCGGGCCCATTCGAGCCCCGCTTCGCGCGCTTCGTCCTCGGTATCGAACACGCCGAGCACGCCCGACGCTTCGACGAGCCGATTGTTCTGCGTGATCGTGCCGCTCGCCGCGAAGCGTTCGGGCTGCAGGATTTCATCCTGCTGCAGGATCGAATGGCCCCAGATCTGGTAGCCGTGATAGGTCTGCGCTTCCATTATCGCGTCACCTCCGCGGAGCGGCTGCTCGTGCCGACACGCAGCACGTTGCCGTCCGGTGTGTATTGCCGCGGGATGTCCGAGAACTTGAGTGCGTGCGGCGCGTCGGGCATGGCCGGCTGCATCACCGTGAGCCGGCCCGGCGTAGGCTGCGCGACCGGGCGCGGTGCGGCCGGCGCATCGACCGTCGCGGCGGTCGGTCGATGCGGCGTGCTTTTCACGGCTTGTGCGACGCGGCGCTTGTGCGGCTTGACCGCAGCCTTCGGCTGCACGCTCGCGTGCTTTTCCACGGTCTTGCCGCCGGCGTGCACGTCGGCACCTGGGCGCGCTGCCGGCGTGCGGGCATCCGGCGTACGCGCCGCCGGCAACCGCGCCTCGGGCGGGTTCCAGACTTCGACGTAGTGCTCGGCCGCCCAGCCCGTCGACGCGAAGGTCAGCGCCAGCAATCCGCATCCAAACAGTCTTACCATGGTCTCTCCGTCAGTCTCGTCGGCGCGCCGGACCGCGCTGCGCCGATTGCTTACTCCACCGTCACCGACTTCGCGAGGTTGCGCGGTTTGTCGACGTCGGTGCCGCGCGCGCATGCGGTGTGATATGCGAGCAGTTGCAGCGGCACGACGTGCAGGATCGGCGACAGCTGCCCGTAGTGTTCCGGCATCCGGATCACGTGCAGGCCTTCGTCGTTGACGATCTGCGTGTCGGCATCCGCGAACACGTACAGCTCGCCGCCGCGTGCGCGCACTTCCTGCATGTTCGACTTCAGCTTCTCGAGCAGCGTGTCGTTCGGCGCGACCGTGACGACCGGCATCGCTTCAGTGACGAGCGCGAGCGGCCCGTGCTTCAGTTCGCCGGCCGGATACGCCTCGGCATGGATGTACGAGATTTCCTTCAGCTTCAGCGCGCCTTCGAGCGCGATCGGGTAGTGCAGCCCGCGGCCGAGGAACAGTGCGTTTTCCTTGCGCGCGAATTCCTCCGACCACGCGATGATCTGCGGCTCGAGCGCGAGCACGCTGTTCAGCGCGGCCGGCAGGTGGCGCAACTGCTTCAGGAATTCGGCTTCCTGCGCGGCGTCGACGTGCCCGCGCAGCTTGCCGAGCGTCGCGGCCAGCACGAACAGCGCGACGAGCTGCGTCGTGAACGCCTTGGTCGACGCAACGCCGATCTCGGTGCCTGCGTGCGTCAGGAACTGCATCTCGGTGAGGCGCACCATCGCGCTCGTCGCGACGTTGCACACCGCGAGCGTATGCGTGTGGCCGAGCGACTGCGCGTGCTTGAGCGCGGCGAGCGTGTCGGCCGTCTCGCCCGATTGCGAGATCACCAGCACGAGCTGGCGCGGGTTCGGGACCGATTCGCGGTAGCGGTATTCGCTCGCGATCTCGACCTGGGTCGGGATCTTCGCGATCGATTCGAGCCAGTACTTCGCGGTGAGGCCCGAGTAGTAGCTCGTGCCGCACGCGAGGATCAGCAGGCTGTCGATCTCCGCGAACGCGGCGGGGGCCGCATCGCCGAACAGCGTCGCGTCGAACGCTTCGGTTTGCGGCACCGTGTCGCTGATCGCGCGCGGCTGCTCGAAGATTTCCTTCTGCATGAAGTGGCGATACGGGCCCAGCTCGACCGCGCCGCCGTATGCGCTGACGACGCGGATCTCGCGCTGCGCGAGCGCGCCGTGACGATCGACGATCTTCACGCCATCGAGCGACAGCTCGCACACGTCGCCTTCCTCGAGGAACGTGAAGCGGTCGGTGCTGCCGGCCAGCGCGAGTGCGTCGGACGCGAGGAAGTTCTCGCCGTCGCCGTGGCCGACGACGAGCGGCGAACCCTGGCGCGCGCCGACGACGGTGTGCGGCTGGTCCTTGTGCGTCACCGCGATCGCATAGGCGCCGTGCAGCTGCTGCACGGCTTCGCGCACGGCCTCGAACAGGTCGCCGCGATACAGGCTGTGCACGAGGTGCGCGATGACTTCGGTGTCGGTCTGCGACACGAACTCGTAGCCCTTCGCGCGCAGCGCTTCGCGCAGCGGCTCGAAGTTCTCGATGATGCCGTTGTGCACCAGCGCGAGCGCGTTCGACGAGAAGATCGGATGCGCGTTGTTCGTGACGGGCGCGCCGTGCGTCGCCCAGCGCGTGTGCGCGACGCCGGTCGTGCCTTCGAGATGCGATTCCTGCACCTGCGCATCGAGATCGGCGACGCGCGCGACGCTGCGCGCGCGCTTGGGCGCGCCCGGCTCGAGCACGGCGACGCCGCACGAGTCGTAGCCACGGTATTCGAGGCGCCGCAATCCTTCGATCAGCACCGGAACGATATTACGCTGCGCAACTGCGCCGACAATGCCGCACATGAATGGGTCAGTCCTGTAAGTCGACGCGGGCGCCGTCCGGGCGCCCGCTAAAGGTTCAGCTCTTCTTCTTGACCGGGCGGACGTAGCCGCTCTTCGTCGTTTGGGTCTTCTCGTTCAATGCGAGCAGGCCGTCGGCAACGTCCTTCCAGATCGTCGTGCCGGCCGCGATCGTCACGCCACGGCCGACGCGCACCGGCGCAACGAGCTGCGTGTCGGAGCCGACGAACACGTCGTCCTCGATCACGGTGCGGAACTTGTTCGCGCCGTCGTAGTTGCAGGTGATCGTGCCCGCGCCGATGTTCACGCGCGCGCCGATGTCGGCGTCGCCGATGTAGGTGAGGTGGTTCGCCTTCGAACCGTGGCCGATCACCGCGTTCTTCACCTCGACGAAGTTGCCGACGTGCGCTTCGTCCGCGAGCTGCGCGCCGGGGCGCAGCCGCGCGTACGGGCCGATCACGGTGTTCGCGCCGAGTTCGGCGCCGTCGATGTGCGTGAACGCGTCGATGCGCGTGCCGGCGCCGACCGACGCGTCGCGGATCACGCAGTTCGGGCCGATCGTCACGTTGTCGGCGAGCGTCACGTTGCCTTCGAACACGCAGTTCACGTCGATCGACACGTCGCGGCCGCAGCGCAGCGTGCCGCGCACGTCGAGCCGCGCCGGATCGGCGAGCGTGACGCCGTCGACGAGCAGCGCATCGGCGACGTTGCGCTGATGGATGCGCTCGAGCTCCGCGAGCTGCGCCTTGCTGTTCACGCCGAGCGTTTCCCATTCCTCGTCGGGCTGCGCCGTGACGATCTCGAAGCCGGCCTCGATCGCGAGCTCGACGACGTCGGTCAGGTAGTACTCGCCCTGCGCGTTCTCGTTCTTCAGCGCGCCGAGCCACATCGACAGCTGGGCCGTGGGCGTGACGATGATGCCGGTGTTGATCTCGGCGATCTTCAGTTGCTCGGGCGACGCGTCCTTCTGCTCGACGATGCGCGTGACGAAGCCGGACGCGTCGCGCACGATGCGGCCGTAGCCGGTCGGGTCGTCGAGCGTGACGGTCAGAATCCCGTAGCGGCCCTCGCGCGCGGCGTCGACGAGACGCCGCAGCGTCGACGCGCGGGTGAGCGGCACGTCGCCGTACAGCACCAGCGTCGGTTGCGCGGGATCGAGCAGCGGCAGCGCCTGGCGTACCGCGTGGCCGGTGCCGAGCTGCTCGGCCTGCACCGCGAACTGGACGTCGGGCGCGGCGACGGCGGCCTGGACCTGCTCGGCGCCGTGACCGACCACGACGACGAGCCGCGACGGCTGCAGCGTGCGCGCGGTGGCGATGACGTGGGAGAGGAGCGGCCTGCCGGCCAGGGGATGGAGCACTTTCGGCAGCGCGGAACGCATGCGCTTGCCGGTGCCTGCCGCCAAAATCACGATATTCATGGCGCCAGCTTGTCAGAGGAGTTCGAAGCCGTCCATTTTAGCATGCGGCCCCCGTCGTTCCGGGCCTGTCGCGGCGGGGCGACAGCGCCGGAACGAGGCTGCGGCCCCGGTTCCGGCGGGTGTTCGGACCCTGCTTACAGGTCGTCGAACTGGACGATCGAGATCGGTTTCGCGGCGCCCGGCGCGGCGGTTTCTTCGCCGGACGCGCACGGCTCCTCGTCGAACGCGATGTCGCCCTGCGGATCGGCAACGCCGGTCGCGCGCAGCGACGCGAACGGGAACTGGGTCGTATCCATCAGGTGCGACGGCACGACGTTCGCGAGCGCGCTGAACATGTTGTCGACGCGGCCCGGGAAGCGCTTGTCCCATTCGCGGATCAGCGCCTTCATTTCCGCGCGCTTCAGGTTCGGCTGGCTGCCGCACAGGTTGCACGGGATGATCGGGAATTCGCGCAGCTCCGCGTATTTCTCGAGATCGGTTTCCTTCACGTATGCGAGCGGGCGGATCACGACGTTCCTGCCGTCGTCCGACTGCAGCTTCGG
This sequence comes from Burkholderia sp. Bp9004, assembly GCF_003858025.1. Taxonomy (NCBI): domain Bacteria; kingdom Pseudomonadati; phylum Pseudomonadota; class Betaproteobacteria; order Burkholderiales; family Burkholderiaceae; genus Burkholderia; species Burkholderia sp. Bp9004. The sequence continues at coordinate 11,766 of NZ_QTQD01000008.1, forward strand.
CGGCATTCCCTTCAGCTTGCCGCCGTAGAACATGTTGAGCAGCAGCGTCTGCAGGATGTCGTCGCGGTGGTGGCCGAGCGCGATCTTGGTCGCGCCGAGCTCGCCGGCCACGCGGTACAGGATCCCGCGGCGCAGCCGCGAGCACAGCGAGCAGGTCGTCTTGCCTTCGGGCACGAGCCGCTTGACGATGCTGTAGGTGTCCTGGTTCTCGATGTGGAACGGCACGCCGACCTGCGTCAGGTACTCGGGCAGCACGTGTTCAGGGAAGCCCGGCTGCTTCTGGTCGAGGTTGACCGCGACGATGTCGAAGTCGATCGGCGCGCGCTCGCGCAGGCGCAGCAGCACGTCGAGCATCGCGTAGCTGTCCTTGCCGCCCGACAGGCACACCATCACCTTGTCGCCCTGCTCGATCATGTTGTAGTCGCCGATCGCCTGGCCGACCTGGCGCACGATCCGCTTGAACAGCTTGTTGTTCTCGTACGCTTCCTTCTGCTCGCGGCGCGTCAGCACGCGGCGGCCGGTGTCGGCGGCGGTGGCTTCGATGGCGGCGCCATCGGCCGCCGTGTCGTTCATGTGGGGGGCGTTCATGCGCGCTCCTCGTCCTTGATGCGAAAGACTTCGACGCCGACGGCGTCGCAGTCCGGATAGGCGTCCGGTTTCTCGGTACAGACGCGTACCGCGCGCACGGCGTCGTGCGCCAGCAGGTTCGCGGCGATCGCGTCGCACAGCGTTTCCTGCAGGTGGATGTGGCCGCGCGCCACGCACTGCGCGACGCTCTGCTTCATCAGGTCGTAGTCGACGACTTCATGCAGCCGGTCGTCGACGGGGGTGGACAGCGCGAGCGGCACGAACAGGTCGACGTTGATGACGACGCGCTGCTCGCCGCGCTTCTCGTGTTCGAAGGCCCCGATGTTGATGTGCACCTCGTAGTCGCGCAGGTAGAGCCTGCGGCAGTCCGCGAGGCGGGGGTGCAGGAGAGCGGAAAACATGGTCGTCCCAGTCAAATTGGCGTGCGCGCACGCAAAGCGGCGCGGGCGGCGGCGATCACGCCGCGCGATCCGCGCGGTTCATTCATTCGGGCCGGCGGCGGGCGGCACCAGGTGCTCGCCGCCGTCGACGGTCAGCGTCGCGCCCGTGACGCCGGGCGCGCTCGCGAGATAGCAGGCCGCCGCCGCGATGTCGTTCGCGTGCGGCGCATGGCCGCGCACGAGCGCCGCGACGCGCACCTTCGGCGCGAGGGCCAGCGCCAGCGCGGAGGTCGCGCGGTTCAGCGCGGCCTGCATCAGCGCGTGCGACAACTGCGCCGGCGCCGGGTGAAACAGGGCCTGATCCAGCACGTGGATCACGCAGGCGCGCAGCGATTCGTCGTCACGCGCGGCGTCGGGCGTCGCGTCGGCAAGCGCCCGGGCCAGCGCGAGCGGCGCCGTCACGTTGCGCGCGAGCGCGGCGGCGAGCGATGCGCCGTCCACGGTGTGCGCGTCGTCGGTGGCGGCGCATGCACTCACGAACACAGCACAGGCGGGCCGGCCGAGCGCCGCAGCACACGCGGCGACGAGCGCGGCCGCGTCGGTTTCCAGGGCCAGATCGGCGTCGAGCACGGCTGCACGGCGCCCGCGGGCGGCGACTTCGGCGACGAGCGCGTCGGCGGCCGCGCGCGGCGTGCCGGGGCTGCGCTGCAGCGCGACGTCCCAGCCGTGCTGCGCGAATCCGGTCGCGAGCGCGCGACCGAGCGACGCGGCGTCGGCCGCGCTGCCCAGCGCGCCGGCGACGAGCGCGATGCGCGGGGGCGACGTATCGGCTGAAACGGTCATTTACAATGCCGGGATGAACCCGAAAGCTCACGAACCCGCTAGTTTACCTGCTCCCGGCCCTGACGCGCTCGCGCAGTCCGAAACCCTTGCCGCGCAACTGCGCGACGAGATCGCGGCGGCCGGCGGCTGGCTGCCGTTCGACCGCTTCATGGAGCGCGCGCTGTATGCGCCCGGCCTCGGCTATTACAGCGGCGGCGCGCGCAAGTTCGGCCGCCGCGCCGACGACGGCAGCGACTTCGTGACGGCCCCCGAGCTGTCGCCGCTGTTCGCGCAGACGCTCGCGAATCCCGTCGCGCAAGCGCTGGCGGCGAGCGGCACGCGCCGCGTGATGGAGTTCGGCGCGGGCACGGGCAAGCTCGCGGCCGGGCTGCTCGCGGCGCTCGATGCGCTCGGCGTCGAGCTCGACGAATACCTGATCGTCGACCTGTCCGGCGAACTGCGCGAACGGCAGCGCGACACGATTGCGGCGGCGGCGCCGGCGCTCGCCGCGAAGGTGCGCTGGCTCGACGCGCTGCCCGAGCGCTTCGACGGCGTCGTGGTCGGCAACGAGGTGCTCGACGCGATGCCGGTGCGCCTCTTCGCGAAGGCGGACGGCGTATGGCTCGAGCGCGGCGTCGCGCTCGACGCGCGGTACGCGTTCGTGTTCGACGACCGGCCCGCCGGCGCGGCCGGCCTGCCGCCGGTGCTCGCGACGCTCGACGTCGACGACGGCTACGTGACCGAGACGCACGAAGCCGCGCTGGCGTTCACGCGTACCGTGTGCACGATGCTCGGGCGTGGCGCGGTGCTGCTGGTCGACTACGGGTTCCCCGCGCACGAGTACTACCATCCGCAGCGCGACCGCGGCACGCTGATGTGCCACTACCGCCATCACGCGCATGACGACGCATTCCTGTACCCGGGGCTGCAGGACATCACCGCACACGTCGAATTCACGGGCATCTACGACGCGGGTGTCGCGACCGGCGCCGACCTGCTCGGCTACACGTCGCAGGCGCGCTTCCTGTTGAACGCGGGCATCACCGACGCGCTGGCGGCGATCGATCCTTCCGACATCCACCAGTTCCTGCCGGCCGCGAACGCGGTGCAGAAGCTGATCTCGGAAGCGGAAATGGGCGAGTTGTTCAAGGTGATCGCGTTCTCGCGCGGGATCGACGGCACGCTCGACGCCTTCGCGCGCGGCGACCGCTCGCACGCGCTCTGACGAGGCGCCCGGGATGCTGCGCTGGCTGATGGCCTCGTTCGTCGCGGTGATGATCCTGACGCGCTGCTGGCCGTGGCTCGGCAAGTTCGGCATCGGGCAGATGCCGGGCGACGTCACGCTGACGCTCGGCGGGCGGCGCTACCCGTTCCCGTTCATGTCGACGCTGGTGCTCACGATGCTGGTGTCGATGGTGGCGCGGCTGCTCTGAGCCGCGCCGAATGCGGCGGCGCGCCGCGACCGCGCCGCGGCGCGCGCGTGATGGTTCGGCGCGTCACGGTTCGCGCGTTACAGTTCGATTTCGCCGAGGATCCGGTGCGCGAGCGCCTTCGCTTCGTCGAACGCCTCTTCCTCGCTCGGACTCGTCGTGTGGACGTCGTAGCGCATGTTCTCCGTCTCGTCGCCGTCGTCCCGGGCGAGGATCACGTAACCCTGGAACTGTCCGTTGGCGGCGTGCTGCGTATGCGCCTTGGCCGTGTAGATGCCTTTCGTGAACGTGTTCGTGTCCATCGTGCCTCTCCCGCAATAGGACACTTCATCGTAGCACTGCGGCGCAGCATGTACAGCGCCGCTAATCGGCGACCGATCAGCGCGGCGTCATCGTCCCGTCACCGTTCGAGCAGCGCGACGACCTCGTCGAGCGTCGGCGCATGCGCGCCCGTGTGCCGGCACGCGGCGGCGCCCGCCGCGAGCGCGAACGCGAGATGCTCGCGCCACGACCGCTGCGGCGCGGCCATCAGGCTGAACAGCATGCCGCCGATCGACGCGTCGCCCGCGCCGACGGTGTCGACCACCTCGACGCGCGGCGGGCTGGCCTCGAGCACGTCGCCGTCCGCGTAAAGCGTGGCCGCCTGCGCGCCGCGCGTGACGAGCACGGCCGCGCGCGGATTCAGCGCGCGCACCGCGGCGACCGCATCGGGGCCGTCGCCGCCGAACAGGTGGCGCAGGTCCTCGTCGGACACCTTGATCAGGTCGGCGAGCGCGGCCATCTTCTCGAGCGTCGGCCGGTACGCGGCCGTCATCAGGTTCCGGTAGTTCGGATCGAAGCTGATTTTCACGCCACGCGCGTGCAGGTCGGCCGCGAGCGCGACGAGCGTGCCCGCGAGCGGTTCGCGCACGAGGCTGATGCAGCCGAAGTGCGCCCACTTCACGTGTCCGGCCCAGCCGGCCGGCAGCCGCGCCGGGTCGAACGCGAGATCCGCGCTCGCTTCGCCGATGAAGAAGTACGCGGGCGGCCGCGTCTCGTGGACGATTGCGAGCAGCGGCGCACGCGGCACCCGCTGCAGGAAGCGCAGGTCGAGCCCGGCCGCCTCGCTGGTACGCCACAGCACGTCGGAGAAGCAGTCTTCGCCGATCGCGCCCGCGAGCGCGCTCGGCACGCCGAGCCGCGCGACCGCGCGCGCGACGTTCCAGCCGGCGCCGCCCGGCACCGAGGTCCACTGCGCGTCGCCCGCGCGCACCATGTCGGTCAGGATGTCGCCCGCCGACACGAAGGCCGGAAAGGTGCCGCCGCTCATTGCGTCGGCTCGCTGCGCGCCGCGCGCGCGAGGGTCGCGAGCACGTCGTAGCATGCGCCCATCGTGTGATAGTCGGTCTTGCCGGCCGGGCTCTTCTCGTCGCTGTACTTGCGGTTGTCGCAGGTGAGGATCCGGTACCACGCGCCGTAGCGGTGATCGACGAAATGCGTCCAGCTGTAGCGCCAGATCTCGTCGTACCAGTCCCAGAAGCGCTCGCTGCCGGTGCGCGCGCCGAGCATCGCGGCCGCCGCGAAGGTTTCCGCCTGCACCCAGAAATACTTGTTGTGGTCGCAGATCGTGAAGTCGGGGCCGAAGCCGTAGCAGAGGCCGCCGTGATCGGCGTCCCACGCATGCGTGAGCGCCGCGTCGAACAGCTCGGCCGCGCGCGGCACGAGCCAGTCGAGCGGGCGGTGCCGCTCCAGGATCAGCAGCAGCTTCGCCCATTCGGTCTGGTGCCCGGGCTGGAAGCCCCACGGACGGAAGATGTTCGAGCTGTCCTCCTTGTTGTAGTCCCAGTCGACCGACCAGTCCGCATGGTAGTGCTCCCACACGAGGCCGCCCGACAGCGAAGCCTGGCGCCGCGTGATGTGGGTCGCGAGCTTTTCCGCGCGATCGAGATAGGTGAGATGGCCGGTCGCCTCGTACGCCGCGAGCAGCGCTTCCGTCATGTGCATGTTCGCGTTCTGGCCGCGGTACGACGACACGTTCCAGTTCGGCGTCGCGTCGTCCGCGTAGAGGCCGGCGGCCGCGTCCCAGAAGCGGTGCTCGGCGAGCTCGTAGGTCGACGCGATCAGCGCGCGCGCTTCATCGATGCCGGCCATCGCAGCGTGCGCGGCCGCCAGCAGCACGAACGCGAGCCCGTAGCAGTGGCGCGTGCCGTCGAGCGTCGCGCGTTTCGCGCCGTCGCGCCAGTCGAGTTCCCAGTCGTAGCCCTGCAGCGCTTCATCCCAGTGCGCGTCGCGCAGGAAGCGCAGCCCGTGGCGTGCGTAGTCGAGGTGGCGCGGATCGCCGAAATGCCGGTACGCCATCGCGTAGTTGAAGACGAACCGGCAGCTGCTGACCAGGTGCCGCGACGTGCGGTTGTAGATGCTGCCGTCGTCGCGGAAGTAATGGTAGAAGCCGCCCGTCGGGTCGAACGCATTCTGCGCGTAGAAGCGCAGCGTGTCCTCGATGTGCGACAGCAGGAACGACGGATCGCGGAAGCTCGCGACGAACGGTGCCGCTTGCGCGTGGGCGGCCGGCGCGGCCGTGCGGGATTGGACCGGGGGCATGTTCATGATTCGGTGACCGTGGCGGTATCGAGTGCCGGTGAGCCGGCGGGCTGGCTGCTGGCCCGTACGATCAGTTCGACGGGCAGGGAGATCTCGGTGCGCTCGGGCGATTCGGCGAGCAGCAGTTCGACGCCGCGGCGGCCGAGCGCTTCCTTGTCGACGGCGAGCGTCGTGAGCGGCGGGTTCGCGTGCGCGGCGGCCGGGATGTCGTCGAAGCCGACGATCGCGATGTCTTCCGGAATCCGCACGCCGCGCGCGATGCACACGCGCTGCGCGGCCAGCGCGGCGGCGTCGTTGTACGCGAACACGGCGTCCGGGCGTGGGCCGGGCGCGTCGAGCAGCTGCTGCATCGCGCGCGCGGCGCCGGTGTCGGGGTCGAGCCCGGCGTCGATCGTCACTTCGTACGCGGGATCGAACAGCCTCCCGGCCTCGAAGAACGCACGGCGGTAGCCGATCGCGCGCTGCGCGATGCTGAAGTGCGCGGCCGAGCCGCCGATGAACGCGATCCGCGAGCGGCCGATGGCGAGCAGGTGGCGCATCGCGAGCGCCGCGCCCGTCGCGTTGTCGATGTTCACCGAGCGCAGGCCGGGCGCCCACAGGTCGATCAGCACGAGCGGCCGGCCGGTCGCGGCGAGCGCCTCGATCGTCTCGGGCTCGATGAAGCCGGCCACCGCGATCGCGTCGGGCGCGTGCGGGCGCATCTGGCGCAACACGTCGTCGTTCGGGCCGACCGTGAGCAGCGTCGGCACGATGCCGCGCTCGCGGCACGCGTCCTCGACGCCGTGCAGCACGTGCGAGAAGAACGGGCTGGCGGGAAAGCGGTTGTGCTGGCGGTGCAGCAGGAAGGTGAGCCGGCGGATGCGCGGGCGCAACTGGGCCGGGTCGTAGCCGAGGTGCTGCGCGATCTCGACGACGCGCGCCCGCGTGGCTTCCGACAGGCCCGGCTGGTTTTTCAGCGCACGGGAGACGGTGCCGATCGAGACCTCTGCCGCCCGCGCTACGTCGCGAATGGTGGTGCCCATCGTTCGGGTCCGGTTTGTTTAGGATGACGGCGATTGTATAGTAAAACACGGCGCCAAATTCGGGCCGGATAACCGGGGAATACCCGGAAATAACGGGTTTTTACGCGCTAATCTGCGAAAACGACGTTACTAAAAATACTAAACAAAACGCGGAAAAGGCAAGGTGATCGCATGGAAAGGGGCGATGCCGGCGGGGCGGACGAGGCGCACGCGTTCGGATGCCCGGTCCGCGACGGACGAGCGGCAGGCCGTTGCCCGGAGTCGATTGGGGGCCGGCGCAGGTGCGCGGCGCCGGCACCGCCGTCCGCACCGGCCGGCAGCGCGCTTGCGTGCGGCAACCGCCCGCCGTTCAGCCCGCCGCCGCGTGCGGCGGCCCGCCGCGATCGCGCAGCGCCGCGCGGCCTGCATCGAGATCGACGACCGCGAGCCCGCCCGGCTGTTGTTTCGCGCGCCGCTTCGCGAGCGCCGCGACCGACGCGATCTCGTCGCTGCCATAGCGCATCGCGCCGTGCGCACCCGCCGGCACGCCGACCGCGCCGATCGCCATCGTCACGAAGCCGAAGAACGCCGGGTTGCCGTGGCGGTCCTCGCCGCGCAGCCCGCCTGCCTGCCGGTCGGCCTGCGTGTAGAAGCGCTGCGCGCCTTCGTTGAAGCGCGCGATCGCGTCGGTCGCGCGCGCGTGCCAGTCGTCGCGCTGGAACAGCACGAGGAAATCGTCGCCGCCGACGTGCCCGAGAAAGTCGCGCTGCGGGTCGCACACGCCGGCCAGCACCGTCGCGGCGAACTTCAGCACCTCGTCGCCTTGCCAGTAGCCGTACTGGTCGTTGAACGGCTTGAACTGGTTCAGGTCGACGTAGCACGCATGAAAGCCGGCGTCGCGCTGGAGCAGGCGGTCGATGTGCGCGCTGATCGGAATGTTGCCGGGCAGGAAGGTCAGCGGGTTCGCGTAGCGCGCGGCTTCGATGCGCATCTCGGTCACTGCGCGCACGAGGCTCTCGCCGGTGCCGAGCCCGACGTAGCGGCCGTGTTCGGTGATCACGAAGCCGTCCGCGAGATAGCGCTGGTCGTGGCTCGCGAGCAGCGTCGCGAGTTGCTCGAACGTCGTCGCGTTGTCGATCATCAGCGGCGCATCGTTCGCGAACTGCAGGCACGGTTTCTTTCCGAACAATTCGCGGTGATACGGCAGCGCGAAGCGGTCGATGAAGCCGCGGCGATTCACGAGTGCGACCGGCCGCCCGTGTTCGACGAGCGCGACCGCATGCAGGTCGGGCATCCGGTTGAACAGGTCGAGCACGTCGTTGCTGGTCGCGTCGCGCGGCAGCGGCGGCGCGGCGACGAGCATTTTCGCGGCGATCGTGCCGGCCGGCCGCACGGTGCGCGTCGCGCCGGGAAACACCGCGATGTGCGGCGCGCGGATCGCATCGCGCGCGGCCGGCGCGACGACCCGCGACGGCTGCGCGTCCGGCCGGCCGAGCAGGAAGCCCTGCACGCAGCAGATGCCCATGTCGCGCACGACGATCAGGTCGCATTCGTTCTCGATGCCTTCCGCGATCAGTCGCGCGCCGCTCGCCTGCGCGAAGTGCTGCATGGCCTTCACGGCCTCGAACTTGAGCGGGTCGCGCGAGATGTCGTGGATGAAGAAGCGGTCAACCTTCACGACGTCCGGCTGCAGGCGCAGCCACAGGTTCATGCTCGCGTTGGCGGTGCCGTAGTCGTCGAGCGCGAACTGGATGCCGGCGTCGCGCAGCGACGCGACCGCCGGCCCGATATGCGCGACATCCAGTATCGCGTTCTGCTCGGTCAGCTCGATCACGATGCGCTCCGCGCCGATCCGCGCGCGGCCGAGAAACTGGCGCGCGCGCTCGCGTTCGCTGGCGAGCTGCAGGATCGTGCCGGCGCTGAAATTGAGGAACAGCTTGCCGTCGCAGCCGAGCGCCGCGAACGCGTCGAGGCAGGTGAGCGCGGCGGCCTGTTCGAGCGCGATGGTCGCGCCTTCGCGCGCGGCCTGCGCGAACAGCGCGGCGGGCGCCTCGAGGTCGGTGCCGCGCGGGCCGCGGATCAGGCCTTCGTAGCCGACGACCGTCCCCGACCCGAGGTCGACGATCGGCTGGAACACGGCCGCGAGCGCACGCTCCACGATCAAGCGCGTGGTGTGGGCGGTGGACGAGTCGGGATGGGGCGCGGGCATGGGTGAGGGTGAGAGCGGCCGAGGCGACGGGACGCCCGACTTTAACGGCAGCGTGTGCGAAGAATTGAATGAAGATTTCGTGACGCGATGCGCGTTGATGGTGCATGCGTCGCGTTGGGTGGACGGGGGCGGTGCGATGGAGGAAGCGGAGGAAGCGGAGGAGGCGGAGGAGGCGGAGGAAGCGGAGGAAGCGGAGGAAGCGGAGGAAGCGGAGGAAGCGGAGGAAGCGGAGGAAGCGGAGGAGGCGGAGGAAGCGGAGGAAGCGGGGGAGGCGGAGGAAGGCTGGAGAAAGCGGGAGAAGGCGGAAGAAGCGGAACGAGAAAGACGCGAATGCACCCGCGCGGCCAGCCGTGCCGGCCGCGCGGCCTCCCGCGTCAGCGCTTGCCCGCGCTCAGCGCACCGCGTCCGCGTGCGGCACCGGCCGCCCCCTCGTCGCCGTCACGCTCGCCGCGCATGTCGCGCGCGCCCCAGCGCTGCGCGAGCGCCGCGCACGCCATCAACTGGATCTGGTGGAACAGCATCAGCGGCAGCACGATCGCGCCGACCGCCTGCGCGGAGAAGATCACCTTCGCCATCGGCACGCCGGCCGCGAGGCTCTTCTTCGAGCCGCAGAAGATGATCGTGATCTGGTCGGCGCGGTTGAAGCCGAGCCGCTTGCTGACGAACGTGGTCAGCACCAGCGCGATCACGAGCAGCACGACGTTGACGACCAGCAGGCCGCCGAGCGCGCGCGCCGGCATCTGGTGCCACAGCCCCTGGTTCACGGCCTCGCTGAACGCGACGTAGACGACGAGCAGGATCGAGCCCTGGTCGACGAAGCGCAGCACGCCGCGATTGCGTTCGATCCAGCCGCCGATCACGGGCCGCAGCAGCTGGCCGGCGACGAACGGCACGAGCAGCTGCATCACGATGCTCCCGACGGTGCTCCACGGCGACGCGGCCGCGGCCGACTGAGACGTGATCATCAGCCCGACGAGCGCCGGCGTCACGAAGATTCCGAGCAGGCTCGACGCGGACGCCGCGCACACGGCAGCCGGCACGTTGCCCTTCGCGATCGACGTGAACGCGATCGATGACTGGACTGTCGACGGCAGCGTGCACAGAAACAGCACGCCGGCGTAGAGCGCAGGCGTGACGAGCGGCTGCAGCACGGGCTTGAGCGCGAGGCCGAGCAGCGGGAACAGCGCGAACGTGCTGAGCAGCACGACCGCATGCAGCCGCCAGTGAGTCGCGCCCGCGACGACAGCTTCGCGCGACAGCTTCGCGCCATGCAGGAAGAACAGCAGGCCGACCGCGATGTTGGTCGCCCAGTTGAACGCATGGGCGGCCGGGCCGCGGCACGGCAGCAGGCTCGCGAGCACGACGGTGCCGACGAGCGCGAGCGTGAAGTTGTCGGGAAGAAAACGGGGACGGGCCATCGGGGATGTTGATTCGGAAACGGCAGGCGCGCAGGTCGCGCGCGAAACCGATATTGTCCCGGTAGGTCATTCAATACACAAATTCATTGTGTGAATCGATTGATGAATCGGTTGCATGTGACGGTAAGCGTCAACGGAGGCGGCCGATGCGCAAAACGGCAGAAGAATGTTCTGCCGCGAGTACGCCCGCAAGTGAAAAAACCTAGCAGTAACATGGTGTTACACCCATGCCCGCGACCTAACACTTTTTGGCTCGACACCGTTTCGGGCCGCTCATAAATTACTGCTGAAAGGCTTGCGTCGGCCGGAAACAACCGGCGGCGAGCTGCAACAGGCACTGAATGATGACGGAACGGGTGAAACTGAGGGTCGGACGATGGGTGGCGGGCGTGCTCGGCGCGCTGCTGATACCGCTCGCGCTCGCGCAACCGCCGCACGGCGGTCAGGCGTTCGGCGGCGGCCACGGTTTCGGTCACGGTTTCGGTGGCGGCGACATGCACGCGTACGGCCGGCCGGCCGGCAACGCGCCGGCGTGGCGCCGGGCGCTGCCGCCGGGCGGCGCGCGTGCCGGCGGCGTGAGCGGCTACGGTTCCCGCTGGGGGCTGCGGCCGACGCCGTCCTACGGCCATTACGCCGCGCAAAGCCCGTATCGTCCGATCAGCGCCGACTCCCGCCAGATGCCGCGTCCGCCGGGCGGCGGCAATGTTCCGCTGCGTGCCGGCTCGATCCGCGCCGACGTCGCGCGCTACAACGAGGAGCGCGGCGGCCGTCCGATGCCGCCCCCCCGCGCGCAGGAAGAACCTGCCCACTCGCCGTTTTTCTCCCCGTTCTACCGAAACTGAGCGCCCGCGCGTTCGTCCCCCGCCGGCTGTGATGCGAATTCGCCACAGTCGCGCGCATATTTCCGCTGATTTTCCCGCCGCATTGCGCTATCTTTCGCGCCCGGCACGCGCGCGCCCTGCGGCCGTCCCGTCGCGTGCCGCGCTCTGCGCGCAGCCGCTGCCGCGCGCCTGGCCATGTGCCGATTCCGCGAAGTTAATGCCGCCGCTATACCCGCAATAAGTGTGCGCAATTTTGACCGGACGCACGATCCGTAAAGATGGCTGCGCCCCATACGACGCAAGCAGTCGGCTCCAAAAAACAACGCTCGCGCCACTTATCGACATTCGACAACACCTGGAGATCCCATGAAAGCATTCGCTCGCCGTGCGTCGCGCACGTCCGTCAAGCTGATCGCCGCGGCCGCCTGCGTGGCCGCAACCGTACCCGTCCACGCGCAGTCGAGCGTCTCGCTCTACGGTCAGGTCGACGAATGGGTCGGCGCAACCAAGTTCCCGGGCGGCGATCGCGCATGGAACGTGTCGGGCGGCGGGATGTCGACGTCGTACTGGGGCCTGCACGGCGCAGAGGATCTGGGCAGCGGCTACAAGGCAATCTTCACGCTGGAGAGCTTCTTCCGTGCGCAGAACGGCCAGTTCGGCCGCTTCCAGGGCGACACGTTCTTCGCGCGCAACGCATACGTCGGCGTCAGCTCGCCGTACGGCACGGTGACGGCCGGCCGCCTGACGACCCACCTGTTCCTGTCGACGATCCTGTTCAACCCGTTCTACGATTCGTACACCTTCTCGCCGATGGTGTACCACGTGTTCCTCGGCCTCGGCACGTTCCCGACCTATCCGAGCGACCAGGGCGCGGTCGGCGATTCGGGCTGGAACAACGCGCTGTCGTACACGTCGCCTTCGTTCGGCGGCCTGAATTTCGCGGCGATGTACGCGCTCGGCAACACGGCCGGCGACAACCGCTCGAAGAAATGGAGCGCGCAGTTCAATTACGCGAACGGCCCGTTCGCGGCGACCGCCGTCTATCAGTACGTGAACTTCAACAACGGTCCGCAGGACCTGAGCGCGCTCGTGACCGGCATGAAGAGCCAGGGCATCGCGCTGGTCGGCGCGACCTACGACCTGAAGTACGTGAAGCTGTTCGGCCAGTACATGTATACGAAGAATGACCAGGTCGCGGGCAGCTGGCACGTGAATACCGCGCAGGGCGGCGTGTCGGTGCCGCTCGGCGTGGGCAACGCGATGGCGTCGTATGCGTATTCGCGCGATGCCGGCGGCCTCGACCAGACGCGCCAGACCTGGGCCGTCGGCTACGACTATCCGCTGTCCAAGCGCACGGACATCTACGCCGCGTACATGAACGACCACATCAGCAGCCTGTCGACCGGCAACACGTTCGGCGCGGGTATCCGCGCGAAGTTCTGACGCGCACGTGCGATCGGTGCGCCGGCCGCGCGCGAAAATCGCGCGTGCCGGCCGCATGTTTTCCCTCTCGAAACGAAACGGAACGGAACGGCGCCGCCACTCGCGGCGCCGTTTTGCTTTTGTTGACCTTTCTGTTTCCTCGCCTTTGTTACCCTATCTCGTAATTGCACCATTCCCCCGTCATTACGGGCTAGTTCGATGGATACCCTCGTCAGCATGAATGTGTTTCGCTACGTCGTCGAAGTGGGCAGCTTCGTCGGCGCGGCCGAGCGCATGCAGATGTCGGCCGCGATGGCGAGCAAGCACGTGATGCATCTCGAGCAGCAGCTCGGCGCGCGGCTGCTGCATCGCACGACACGACGTGTCGCGCCGACCGAGGCGGGACGCGAATACTATGAGCGCCTCGTGCAGGCGCTGTCGGAACTCGACGAAGCCGGACAGGCGGTCGGCGCCGCGAGCGTCGTGCCGCAGGGCCGCCTGCGCGTGACGTCGCTGTCCGCGTTCGGCTTGCGGCACGTGATGCAGGCCGTCACCGATTATGCGGGCCGGTTCCCGGACGTGACCGTCGACATGACGCTGTCCGATCGCGTGGTCGACCTGATCGAGGAAGGCTACGACGTCGCGGTGCGCGCGGCGCCGAACGGGCTGAAATCGTCGTCGTTGGTCGCGCGCCAGATCGCGACCGCGCACATCCTGCTGGTCGCGTCGCCCGAGTATCTCGAGAAGCACGGCATGCCTCAGACGATCGCCGATCTCGCGCATCACAATTACCTGCGCCGCGATTCGAATTCGACGATGCTCGATTCGCTGATGATCGACGCGGCCGCCGCATCGCGCGTGAACCTGAACGGCAACCTGATCGTGAACCATCTCGAGGGGCTGCGCGCGGCGGTGCTCGCGGGCGCGGGCATCGCGCTGCTCGGCACCGAGGTGATCGGCGACGACATCGAATCCGGCCGCCTCGTGCCGGTGCTGCTCGACGCGGTGCCGCCGCACGAGGCGCCGATCTACGCGGTGTATGCGAGCCGCCGCCACGTGTCTGCGAAGGTGCGCTCGTTCGTCGACTTCCTTGCCGCACGCTTCGAAGGGCAGTCGCTGTGCCCGTCGATCGAGTCGCGCCTGCGCGTGCTGCCGATCACGCGGATCAAGCGCGCGAGCTGAGCGGCGTCGGCCGCCCGCGGGCGGACGTGAAAAAAGCGCGAGCCGTTGCGGTTCGCGCTTTTTGTTTTTGTCCGACGTCATGCGCGGCGGTGGCGCAACCCGCCGCCTGCGTCAGCGTGCGATGCCGAGCCGTGCCTTCGCGTCGTCGTACTCGCGCTTCAGGCGCTCGACGAGCGCGCCGACGCTCGGCAGGTCGTCCATCAGGCCGACGCCCTGGCCGGCACCCCAGATGTCCTTCCACGCCTTCGTCTTGTCGCCGCCGAAATTCATCTTCGTCTTGTCGGATTCCGGCAGCGCGTCCGGATCGAGCCCGGCCTTCTCGATGCTCTCGCGGATGTAGTTGCCGTGCACGCCGGTGAAGAGGTTCGTGTAGATGATGTCGGACGATTTCGCGTTGAGGATCGCGTGCTTGTAGTCGTCGACCGCGTGCGCTTCCTGCGTCGCGATGAAGCGCGTGCCCATGTACGCGAAGTCGGCGCCCATCGCCTGCGCGGCGAGGATCGAGCCGCCGTTCGCGATCGAGCCGGACAGCACGATCGGACCGTCGAAGATCTTGCGCACTTCGCCGACGAGCGCGAACGGCGACGTCGTGCCCGCGTGGCCGCCCGCGCCGGCCGCGACGAGGATCAGCCCGTCGACGCCGGCTTCGAGCGCCTTCTGCGCGTGGCGCAGGTTGATCACGTCGTGCAGCACGATGCCGCCGTAGCTGTGCACGGCGTCGACGATCTCGCGCGCCGGCGCGCGCAGGCTCGTGATGAAGATCGGCACCTTGTGCTCGACGCACACGCGCACGTCATGCTCGAGCCGTACGTTCGACTGATGGACGATCTGGTTGACCGCGATCGGGCCGATCACCGCATCCGGGTGCTTCGCCTTGTGGTCGGCAAGCTCGGACTGGATCTGCGTGAGCCACTCGTCCAGCAGTTCGGCCGGACGGGCGTTGAGCGCGGGAAATGATCCGACGATACCCGCCTTGCACTGCGCGAGCACGAGTTCGGGGTAGCTGACGATGAACATCGGCGACGCGATGACGGGCAGCGTCAGGTTCTGCAGGACGGCGGGCAATGCCATGTGATGTCTCCAGTCTCGAGGGGCGGCCGGATGCGGCGCGGTCGCGCCGACGCCGGTATCCATGCTTGGCGGTCGAACGGTGCTTCGAGTGTAGCGGTGCAGCGATTCGCCCATATTAATACGAACGGTCGTGCGATTCTACGCGAGCTTAGCAAACGGCGCGGCATGGCGGCAATCGAGTGAGTGTTCTCTTTCTACGCATTCGGGCATCTGCCGCGCGCAGCGGTCGGCCGCGCGCTCCTACAATAGCCGCCATAACAAACCAACGAGAAACAAACCATGTCGTTTGAGGCGTTTGCACCGTTTCGCGTGACGGTGCAGGACACCGACATCTTCGGTGTCAAAGGAGGCGCGGGGCCACCGCTTCTGTTGCTGCACGGCCATCCGCAGACCCACATGATCTGGCATCGCGTCGCCGCGACGCTGGCGGATCACTTCACGGTGATCGCGACCGACCTGCGCGGCTACGGCGCGTCGGGCAAGCCGCCGAGCGATGCGCGGCATGCGCCGTATTCGAAACGCGCGATGGCGGCCGACCAGGTTGCCGTGATGCGGCATTTCGGCTTCGAGCAATTCCACGTCTGCGCACACGATCGCGGCGCGCGCGTCGCGCACCGGCTCGCGCTCGATCATCCGGCGGCCGTCGAGCGGATGATGCTGCTCGACATCGCGCCGACGCTCGCGATGTACGAGCAGACGGACCGCGCGTTCGCGACCGCGTATTTTCACTGGTTCTTCCTGATCCAGCCGGCGCCGCTCCCCGAAACGCTGATCGAAGGCCGCACCGATGCGTACATCGAGCGCGTGATGGGCAACCGGTCCGCCGGGCTCGCGCCGTTCGCGCCGGAGGCGCTCGCCGCGTATCGCGCCGCGCTCGCGCAGCCGGGCGCGGTGCATGCGATGTGCGAGGACTACCGCGCGTCGGCGACGATCGATCTCGAGCACGACCGCGCGGATCTCGAGCGCGGCAACAAGGTCGCGTGCCCGCTGCGCGTGCTGTGGGGCGAGCACGGGATCGTCGGGCGCTGCTTCGATCCGCTCGGCGAGTGGCGGCGCGTCGCGCGCGACGTCGGCGGCCGCGCGCTCGATTGCGGGCACTACATTCCGGAGGAGGCACCCGTCGCGCTGATCGACGAGCTGCTCGCGTTCTTCGAGGCACGCGACGCGGCCGCGTGAGCGGCGCCGGCCGCCGCGGGCAGCGCGGTGCTTGCCGCGCGACGACGATCAGCGGCGCGTGGCGTCGTCGTCGTCGTCGACGAGCGGCGGCAGGCGGCGCGGCACCGGCGTCGATTTCACGATCGCCGTGCTCGTTTCCGCGCGCTCCGTCACCTTCGACAGGATGTCGTCGAGGTGCTCGATCGTGCGCAGATAGAGCCGGCAGATGAAGCAGTCCTCGCCGGTCACCTTGTCGCATTCGACGAATTCCGGAATCCGCCGCAACACTTCCTCGACGAGATGCAATTGCCCCGGCAGCGGCTTCACGCGCACGATCGCCTGCAGCGTGTAGCCGAGCGCGCGCGGGTCGAGCTCGACGGTGAAACCCGCGATCACACCCTGCGCTTCGAGCCGTCGCACGCGGTCGGCGGTCGCGGGCGCCGATAGCCCGATCTGTCGCGCCAGTTCGCTGGTGGCAATGCGCGCATCCTCGGCGAGCGCCGCGAGGATCGCGCGGTCGGTTGCGTCCAGCGACGCGACGGCGGGAGGGGAAAGGCGTTTCGCCATGATCGCTTTGCTTTCGAAGGTGAATCGGTGGTTTCGCTTCAGTTTAGTCGTGGATGCGCGGAAAGCAAGTTCCTAGAATCGAAGTCATCTTCTCTCGTCAAACGGAGTCCATGATGGCCTCGAACGAAACCCGCCGCGGTGCCGCCGAGATGGTCGTCGCGATGATGATGTCCGGCACGATCGGCTGGCTCGTGATGTCGTCGCAGCAGCCGCTCACCAACGTCGTGTTCTTCCGCTGCCTGTTCGGCGCCGCGACGCTCGCGATCGTCTGCGCGGCGCTCGGCTTCCTGCGTCGCTCGCTGTTCTCGCCGCGCATGCTCGCGCTCGCGGCGCTCGGCAGCATCGCGATCGTCGCGAACTGGCTGCTGCTGTTCGCCGCGTATTCGCGCGCGTCGATCTCGATGGCGACCGCCGTCTACAACACGCAGCCGTTCATGCTCGTCGCGCTCGGCGCGATCGTGTTCCGCGAACGGATCAGCGCGTCGACGATCGCGTGGCTCGCGCTCGCCTTCATCGGGCTCGTGTGCGTGGTGCGCGTCGAGCCGGCCGTGCTCGCGGTGCCCGGCGAATATCTCGAAGGCGTCGCGCTGTCGCTTGGCGCGGCGTTTCTGTACGCGGTGTCGTCGATCATCACGAAGCACCTGAAGGGCACGCCGCCGCACCTGCTCGCGCTGCTGCAGGCCGGCCTCGGCATCGTGCTGCTCGCGCCGTTCGCGCACTTCGGCACATTGCCCGCGACGGCCGCGCAGTGGCTCGATCTCGTCGTGCTCGGCGTCGTGAACACCGGCGTGATGTATGTGCTGCTGTACGGTGCGATCCAGAAGCTGCCGGTCGCGATGACGGGCGCGCTGTCGTTCGTCTATCCGGTCGTCGCGATCATCGTCGATCGCATCGCGTTCGGGCAGACGCTCGCGTGGACGCAGGTGCTCGGCGCACTGCTGATCCTGCTCGCGGCGGCCGGCGTGAATCTCGGCTGGCGCATCGTGCCCGCGCGTCGCGCGGCGGCCGGCAACTGAAACGGTCGTGCGATTCGGCTTGCCGCTACGGCAGGTTGCCGACACCCGCTGGCGCCGCGCCCGGGAACGAAGGTTGCGCGTGAAAAACGCTGTAAGAAGTTGTAGGGAAACACCCGATGCGACGCCGCAGCGTCGCTCGTATGATGCGGGCTGTGACGTTGATCACGTTCACAGGATTCCGATCTCATGCCGTTCGCCAAGCAGGCCGAACGGCATTTTTTTATGCGCCGCTCCGCGCGAGCAGGCGCCGCCGCGCGTCGAGCCGCGCGAGCAACACGCGCCTCGCGTCGTCGTCGGACGCGCGCCATCCCTTGATCTCGTCGCGCGTGCGCAGGCAGCCCGCGCACCAGTCGGTGCGCGGATCGATCCTGCATACGTCGGTGCACGGCGACGCGACCGTGCCGACCGATACCGGCATCTCGCTCATGCGTCGTTGCGCAGCGCGACGTCGGCGACCGGCGCACCCGTCAGCGACACGAGCTCCTGCGGCGACAGGTTGAACACCGCGTGCGGATGGCCGGCGGCCGCCCAGAGGCTGTCCAGTTCGAGCAGGTCGGCGTCGATCAGCGTGACCGGTTCGACGAGATGGCCGATCGGGCAGACGCCGCCGATCGCGTAGCCGGTGTTGTCGCGCACGAATTTCGCATCGGCGCGGCCGACCGCGCCAACTTGCGCGGCGACCTTCTTCTCGTCGACGCGGTTCACGCCGCTTGCGACGACGAGCACCGGCAGGCCGTCCGATTCGCGGCGAAACAGGATCGACTTCGCGATCTGCGCGACCTCGCAGCCGAGCCCGGCCGCAGCCTCGGCGGAGGTCTTGCCGGTTTCGGCGAGCATCACGATCCCTTTCGCGTGCCCGCGTTCGCGCAGCAGCAGCGCGACGCGTCGCGCGGAGTCGGGGAGAGAGTCGAATGAAGCGGGTGTCGTCATGGAGAATCCGTCAGTGTTGGGGTCAGACGCAACTCGGCGTGTCGGCCGCGCTCTGCGCCTTGGCGAGCAGCGCGCGACCGGCGCGCGACACGTTCGCGCGGCCGATCGCGTTGGAGATGAAGTCGCCGGCGGCGACCACCTGCGCGAGGTCGATGCCGGTGTCGATGCCGAGGCCCTGCATCAGGTACAGCACGTCCTCGGTCGCGACGTTGCCGGTCGCGCCCTTCGCATACGGGCAGCCGCCGAGGCCGGCGACCGACGCGTGAAAGATCTCGATCCCTTCGAACAGCGCCGCGTAGATGTTCGCGAGCGCCTGGCCGTAGGTGTCGTGGAAGTGGCCCGACAGCCGCTCGCGCGGAAACACCCGCGTGACGGCCGACAGCACTTCGCGGGTGCGCTTCGGCGTGCCGACGCCGATCGTGTCGGCGATGTCGATCTCGTCGCAGCCGAGCGCGGCGAAGCGTTCGACGACGTCGACGACCGAGGCGACCGGCACCTCGCCCTGGTACGGGCAGCCGAGCGTGCACGACACGCTGCCGCGCAGCCGCAGGCCGGCATCCTTCGCGGCCTTCGCGACCGGCTCGAAGCGCGCGATGCTCTCGGCGATGCTGCAGTTGATGTTCCGCTGCGAGAACGCCTCGCTCGCCGCGCCGAAGATCACCACTTCGTCGGCGCGCGCGGCGAGCGCGTTCTCGAAGCCTTTCAGGTTCGGCGTGAGCACCGAATACACGGTGCCCGCGCGACGCTCGATGCCGGCCATCACGTCGGCGCCGTCGGCCATCTGGGGCACCCATTTCGGCGACACGAACGACGCGGCCTCGATATTGCGGAAGCCGGCGCGCGACAGCCGGTCGACGAGCGCGATCTTCACGTCGGTCGGCACGAAGGTCTTTTCGTTCTGCAGCCCGTCGCGCGGGCCGACTTCGACGATCTTGACGGCGGTGGGGAACGTCATGGTTGTCTCCAGTTTTGTATAAGCGGAATTCAGTAGCCGCGCGCGTAGTCGACGATGCCGCCGACGCGCTCGCCGCGCTCGAGCGCGCGGATCTTGCCGGCGATCTGCTCGACGGCTTCGTCGCGCAGCGTCTCGGCCGAGCTGTGCGGCGTGATCGTGATGCGCGGCGCGTGCCAGAACGGGTGGTCGACGGGCAGCGGCTCATGCTGGAACACGTCGAGCGTGGCGGCGGCGATCCGGCCGCTCGCGAGCGCGTCGAGCAGGTCGGCCTCGACGAGATGCGCGCCGCGTGCGACGTTCACCAGGTACGCGCCCGGCGCCAGCCTGGCGAAGGTCCGTGCCGACAGGATCCCGTCGGTATCGCGCGTGCTCGGCAGCAGGTTCACGAGCAGCTTCGCGCCGTCGATGCACGCGTCGAGCGCGTCGTCGCCCGCGAAGGTCTCGACACCGTCGAGCCGTTTCGGGCTGCGGCTGTAGCCGCACACCGGCAGGCCGAGCGCCGCGAGCGCCTGCGCGACCTGCGCGCCGAGCACGCCGAGACCGAGTACCGCGACGGTGAAACTCGCGCGCGGATGCGGTTCGAGCGGCTGCCAGCGGCGCTCGCGCTGCAGCGCGTCGTATTCGTCGAAGCGGCGCAGGTAGCGCAGCACCGCGTGCGTCACGTATTCGATCATCTGCCGCGCCATGCCCGAATCCTCGAGGCGCACCAGCGGTACGTCGCGCGGCAGCGTGCCGGGATGCGCGCGGTCGAGCGCGAGCAGCGCGTCGACGCCCGCGCCCAGATTGAAGATCGCGCGCAGGCCGTCGCGCGGCGCGAACAGCTCGCGCGGCGCGCGCCATACGAGCGCGTAGTCGGCCGCGCCCGTGTCGCCCGGCTGCCAGGCGCGCAGCTCGGCCTCGGGCAGCGCCCGTGCGATCGCGCCGCGCCATGCGTCGGCTTCCTGATGCGGCGAGTAGAACAGGATCTTCATGCGCCTACTTCGCGAACAGCTGGCCGATGTCGGCGAACGCCTTGAATTCCAGCGCGTTGCCGCATGGATCGAGGAAGAACATCGTCGCCTGCTCGCCGACCTCGCCCTTGAAGCGGATGTGCGGCTCGATCACGAAGCGCGTATGCGCGGCCTTGAGCTTGTCGGCGAGCGCATGCCATTCATCCATCGACAGCACGACGCCGAAATGGCGGACGGGCACGTCGTCGCCGTCGACCGGGTTCACCGCGCTCTTGCCGGTTTCGTCCGGCGCGAGGTGCGCGACGAGCTGGTGCCCGAAGAAATCGAAGTCGACCCAGTGTTCCGAGCTGCGGCCCTCGGGGCAGCCGAGCAGGCCGCCGTAGAACGCGCGCGCGCCGGCGAGGCTCGACACGGGAAAGGCGAGATGGAACGGGCGCAGCGCGCCGGCGGGCGTAGCGGACATCGGGCGTCTCCTGTCGATCGGAACCGGCGCGGCGGCGCCCGGTTCGATCCGATGCAAGGCAAGCGGGAAGCCCACATTCTACGGTTTCGCGGCGCGTTGCGCCGCCGCGAGGCGGCCAGCCCATACCGGGCGGCCCGAGCCGGCGGCCGTCCCGCGCAAAAGCAAAGCACAAAATATTGGTTCGGCCGCCGTGCGCGGCACGCCACAATTGAATCTCGTCTCCAAGCAAAGCAAGCGAGGGCAATCATGCGCGCATGCAGCAAATCGGCGTGGCCGCCGCGGCTCGTGACCGTTCCGGGCCTGCACGGCAGCGAAGGCGCCCACTGGCAGACCTGGCTGGAGCGGCAGTTCTCGCGTTCGCTGCGGGTCGAACAGGCCGACTGGGATGCCCCCGATCTCGCGCGCTGGGCGCAGTCCGTGCGCGCGCTGCTCGAGCGCGAGCGCGGCCCGTTCGTGCTGGCCGCGCACAGCTTCGGCTGCCTCGCGGCCGCGCATGCGCTCGCGCAATGGCCGCTGGCGGCCGACGTCGCGGGCGTGCTGCTTGTCGCACCGGCCAGTCCGAAGAAATTCACGTTCGCCGGGCCGTTCGACGCGCGCCGGCTCGCGGTGCCGTCGATCGTGATCGGCAGCGAGACCGATCCGTGGATGCCGCTCGCCGATGCGCGCACGCTCGCGCAGCGGCTCGGCAGCGCATTCGTCAATCTCGGCGACGCCGGGCACATCAACACCGCGGCCGGCTTCGGGCCGTGGCCGCGCGCGAAGCATTTCATCGACACGCTGGTGCACTGCGCGGCGCCGCTGCGCTTTCGCGACGCGGACGACGGCTTCGACGCCGCGCTCGTCGACCGCGCGCTCGCGCACGCGATCTGACACTCACGCGCACGCGCTGCGCGGCGCGGGCCGTGCAGCGTCGTGCTGCGGGACTTACGACGCGGAAACGGGCCGCACCGCGGCCGGATCCGAGTAGCTCGGCCGGCCGTTCTCGACGTGGCCCGCGAAGCGGCGCGAGAACGTGCCGTTCGCGCCGTCGCTCACCGTCACGTCATACCAGTGATGGCTCGACGCGAGCGCCCATTGCTCGACGTGTTCGTCGCCGCCGTGCAGCGTCACCTGGCGCGGGGGCGTGCCGTATGCGTTGTCTGCCAGCGTGAGCGTCACGTGGCCCGCGCCATGGTTGCGCAGCTTCAGGTACAGGTTGCCGTTCGCGATGTCGTAGCCGGCCTTCACTTCCGGCTGCGCATGGTTGCGGCGGCGCGCCGTCGCGGCCGACACGTTGCCCGCGAACATCCGCACGAAGCCGTTCGGGCCGTACACCGAGAACGCATACGCGCCGTTCGTATCCGTCAGGTCGAAGTCCGCGTGCAGCACGCGGCGCGCGCCGACCGTGTAGCGCCACGGGCCGTCGGTGCGGTTCGTCGCGTACACCTGGAAGTGCGCGCCCTGGTTGCCGCGGTTCGCGAACTCGATGCGCAGCGTGTTGCCGCCGTAGATGCTCGCGTTCACGTGCAGTTCGTACGGCAGCGCGCGGGCCGGCCGCACGCCGGGCTCCTGCGGATCGATCGGCGACGGCATCGCGGGCACGGTCGGCGCGGGTTGCGACGTGCATTGCTGGTCGGCGATCGAGCGGTACTGGCTCGTGTCGGGCAGCGTCGGAAACGACGCGTCGGACGAGCGGAAGTCGAACGCGGCGGTGAGGTCGCCACAGACGGTCCGGCGCCACGGCGTGATGTTCGGCTCGTCGACACCGAAGCGTTCGCCGATGAAGCGGATCACCGAGGTATGGTCGAACACCTGCGAGCACACGAAGCCGCCTTTCGACCACGGCGACACGACCGTCATCGGCACGCGCGGCCCGAGGCCGTACGGCAGGCCGTCGGCCGTGTAGCTGCCACCGCGGCCGGGATTCACGACCGTGTGCAGTTCGCCGTCGGTGGTCACGGTCGATGCGCCCTGCGCGGCCGACGTCGGCGGCTGCGGCGGCACGACGTGATCGAAGAAGCCGTCGTTCTCGTCGTACATGATGAACAGCACGGTCTTCGCCCACACGTCCGGATTCGCCGTGAGCGCGTCGAGGATCTGCGACGTGTAGTTCGCGCCGTATGCCGGCGTGTATTTCGGATGTTCGGAGAACACGGCGGGCGGCAGCAGCCACGACACCTGCGGCAGCCGGTCGTTGATCACGTCGTCCTTCAGGTTGTCGAGCGTGCGCACCGTCTGCGCGCGCTGGTACAGCGACGAGCCCGGCTTCGCGTTGATGAAGTTCGTGAAGTTCTGCAGGATGTTCGTGCCGTAGTTGCCGTTGTACGGATCGGCCCACGTGAGCCCCTGCTGGTAGATCTGCCACGACACGCCGCGCGCCTCGAGCCGTTCGGGGAAGGTCGTCCACGACAGCAGCTGGTACGCGGGCGGCAGGTCGCCGTCGACGTAGTCGGCGTTGTCGAGCAGCGGGCCGCCGAACTTGCCGGTCGGGTCGACCGTGCCCGTCATCAGGTACGAGCGGTTCGGGTGCGTCGGCCCCGGCAGCGAGCAGAAGTAGTTGTCGCAGACGGTGAACGCATCGGCGAGCGCGTAGTGGAACGGGATGTCCTCGCGCACGTGATAGCCCATCGTCATGTCGGTCTTGTTCGCGGGCCACTGGTCGTAGCGGCCGCCGTCGATCGCCGCGTGGGTCTTCGCCCACGAGTGGTCGAGCGCGCCGAGGCACTGCGCGCTGGTCGTCTTCGTGTCGAGCCGGAACGGCAGCACGGGCTTCGCCGGGTCTTCCTTCGACGGCTGGTACCACACCGGCTTGCCGTTCGGCAGCGGAATCGGGAAGCGGTCGTTGTAGCCGCGCACACCGCGCAGGTGTCCGAAGTAATGGTCGAACGAACGGTTCTCCTGCATGAACACGACGATGTGCTCGACATCGCGGATCGTGCCGGTGCCGCGCGCGGCCGGAATCGCGAGCGCGCGGCGGATCGATTCGGGGAACGCGTTGAGCGCGACGGCGGCGCCCGCGGATTGTGCGACGGTATGCAGGAAACGGCGGCGGCTCGATGACGTCATGTTATTTCACCTCGGTTCTGCGATCGGGGGGCAGGGACAGGAACGGTGGAATCAATGCGCCGACGATGCGGCGACGCCGGACGCGCCCGGGTTCATCGCGGGCTTCGTGTCGTCGTCATCGTCGGGCGGGTAGTGGACGACGGGCGGCGCGAGCGGTGCGGCATCGGACGCGGCGGCGCTCGCGCCCGCGGCGCTGTTGAACGCGCTCGCGGAGCCGGACGATGCGCCGGCCTGTTGGGAGGCGTCGGCCGCGTGCGCGTCGTGCGGCGCGTCGTCGCTGCAGGCGGCGACGAGGGTGGCGGCACATAGAACGACGACGAGGGCAGCGCGACGCATGACTTCTCTCCTGGCAGGCGGATCGGGAAACGTTTTCGAGTATGCCGGGAGGATGCGACGATTCGGTGAATCGTTTGCGACCGGAGCATGATCGCGAAATGCTTTCGCAAACCTGACCGAACGCTTTCGCGGAAAGTCGCATCCACGGATGGCGGAATTTTCCAGCGGATGCAGATGCTGCACGCATTAGCATGCACGTGCGGCGGGACGACCGGGGCTCGCGGTGATGCACGAAGGTGCGCGGATCACGACCGTCGAAGGGCCCGCACGCGGCGGCGTGTCGAGCCCGGTGCAGCATCATTCATCGAACACGATGCATTTCAGTGCGGCTATCGCACGTCCGACCAGCTCTGCTGTGCCACCGTGCTGCGCGACGCGTTCGCGGTGGGTGCCGCGAGCGCTGCCACCGGCGACGTGCGGCATCGTCCCGTGCAACTGTCGGACGACAAGATTCGCGAGCGCATGAGCGGCAACCTGTGTCGCTGCGGCGCGTCCCCGAACATCGCCGCCGCCGTGCGCGCCGCGCACGCAACCACCACGTTTGCACGGGGGGCAACGCGGTGGAAGCGATCACATGCGAACGCGCAACGGATGTCGCACGGTGGCCGTGCGGGCGACGCAGCCGCCGCTCGGCGCGCGCTGGCCCGCGAGGTGGGACGACGGCGTGCTTGCGTCGCGGTATGGACCGCGCGGCGTCCGCGTGTTCCGCGCGACGGCTCGCTATCGGGCAAACAGCGGCCAGGTCGCGCCCGCGATCAGCGCGGCCGCGAGCCAGACCACGCTCCACGAACTGACGGCAAGCAGCGGCGGAATCGCGAGCGGCGTCGCGAACAGCCCGAGATAGACGATCGTGTTCGCCATCCCGAGCGCGGTGCCTGCGTGGTTCGCGCCCGCGAGCGTCGCGAGTTCGGTATACGCGACGCCGTGCCAGGCCGACACGCAGATGCCGGCGAACACGAGGATCGCGACGATCGCGGCGAGCGGTACGTGTGGGCTGCCGGCGGTCGCGGCCGCGAGCAGCGCGAACGATCCGGCCGCGACGCAGACCGACCCGCGCAGGTACGCGCGCCGGTTGCCGTGCCGGTCGGTATGGCGGCCGCTCCACACGCGCATCACCATTGCGCCGAGCTGCAGCGCCACCATCGCCGCGCTGATGCCGGCGAGGCCGAGCCGGCCGAAATCGTGCAAGAACACGGTCGCGAACGTGAGCACCGCGAACTGCGGCGCACACAGCGCGCCGATGCCGAGCACGATGCGCCACACGCGGCCGCTCGCAAGCGGACTGCGCACGGGCGCGGCCGGCTGCTGCTGCGCGACAGGACGGTGCGTGCCGGCCGGCGCGTCGGGCGGTTCGTGCAGCCAGCGCCACGTCAGCGCGGCCGATCCGGCGCACAGCAGCATCAACGCGCCGTACACCGCGGCGAAGCCCGCATGCGACGCGAGCGACGGCAGCAGCGCCGCGCCGACGCCGCCGCCGAGCGGCACGGCCGTCTGGCGGATGCTCATCGCGAGCCCGCGTTCGCGTTCGCCGAACCAGCGCATCACCGCGCGTCCGCTCGATCCGTTCACGCTGCCGCCGAGCAGGCCGACGCAGCACATCGCCGCGACGACGCGCATGAGCGGCGGCACCGCGTGCGCGGTCGGGACGATCGCGGCCACCATCAGCGCGAGCATCGCGGCCGTCGCGACGAGGCCGGTGAGCAGCACGCGGCGATCGCCGAAACGGTCGGCGGCGATTCCCCACGGCAACTCCGAGAGCGCGACGCCGAAGCCGAGCGCGCCGAGCACGAGGCCGAGCGCGCCGTTGTCGAGGTGATAGGCCGAGCGCATCCACACGGCGGTGGTCGGAATGCCGGCCGCGGCCGCGGAAAAGCTCATGTTCGCGGCGACGCCGGCCGCGAGCACGCGCCAGCGGTGGGCCGGGCCGCGCGCGGCGTGCGCGGGCGAGGGCGGGGAAGCAAGGCAGGAGGTATCCATGGCGACAGGGCCCGTTCTGGAAATTGACATCGTCAGTGTGGCGATCTACATTCATCCCGAAAATCGGAAAGTTTTTGATGAATCGTTCGATAAAACGGGATGATTGAGATGTCCGGACAAGACAATGCCCACGGCGCGGTGGCGCTCGCACCCGACGCCGCGCTGGCCCGGCCGAACTTCGACGTCGCGGCGTTGCGCAGCCTGGTGGCGGGCGTGGATCTCGGCAGCTTCGCGAAGGCCGCCGATCGCGTCGCGCGTTCGTCGTCGGCGGTGAGCGCGCAGATCCGCAAGCTCGAGGAACAGGCCGGCACGCCGTTGTTCGTGAAGGCCGGGCGAGGGCTCGCGCTGACCGACGCCGGCGACGCGATGCTGCGCTATGCGCGGCGGATGATCGAGTTGAACGATGAAGCGGCCGCAGCGGTGCGCGGCGTGAATCTCGACGGCTGGGTGCGCGTCGGCCTGCAGGAGGACTTCGGCGAAGCGATCCTGCCCGACGTGCTCGGGCGTTTCGCGCGGGCGCATCCGAAGGTGAGGATCGAGGCGCGCGTCGCGCGCAATGCCGAGTTGCTCGAGCGGCTGGACGCGAACCAGCTCGATCTCGCGCTCGTATGGGGCGACCCGGCGTCGGCGACGCTGGTGTCGCGCGCGGGCATCGACAGCGACGCGATCGCGCAGGTGCCGATGCAGTGGATCGCGGCGGTCGGCGCGAGCGGCTTCGGAATGCCGGACGGCGACGGGCCGGCGGAGGCGGATGACGACGGCGGCGCGCGTCTTCGTGCGATGCGCGCGTCGGGCGAGCCGCTGCCGCTCGTCGTGTTCGACCGGCCGTGCCGCTTCTTCGGCGCGGCGACCGATGCGCTCGATCGCGCGGACGTGCCGTGGCGCGTCGCGTTCACGACGCCGAGCCTGGCCGGGCTGTGGGCCGCGGCGGCGGCCGGCCTCGGGCTGACGGTGCGCTCGCACTACGGGCTGCCCGCGTCGGTGCGCGTGCTCGACGCGGCGTCGTCCGGGCTGCCGGCGCTGCCGAGCCTGCCGCTGATGCTGCTGCGGCGTACGTCGTCGGCGACGCCGACCGTCGAGCGGCTCGCGCGGATCGTCACTCAGGCGGTGCGGGACGCGACGGCGGGGGAGGGGGCGGCGCTCGCGGCGTGACTCGGCGTCCCGCAAGGCGAACTGCCGGTTCGCGCCGTGCACGGGGCCGCAGTGCATGATTTGCCGCACCATCGTCGCGACCCGTTCGATCGCTTGCTCGTCGCGCAAGCTCGGCATGAACCGCAGAAACGCGTGACGGCCGACGCCCGGCTTGCACGCTACGGCCTGTCTCAGGTTCCGACTGCTTGAAACACGCCGGACGCAGAACGCGCTGGTTGCCGAGTCGAGCAGCGAGCCGTTGCCTATGCAACGGCAATGTCCGGCTCGATCTCGCCGAGTGCCGCAAGCGTCGCTGCCAGCCGGTCCCGCAACCCCTCGCTCGCCGGCACGAACGGCAACCTCAACCCGTCTTCGCACCACCCTTGCGCGGCCAGCACCGCCTTCACCGGTGCCGGATTCGGCTCCGCGAACAGTGCCGCGACGAGCGGCTGCAGCGCGACCGACAGCCGCCGCGCGTCGGCGAGCCGGCCGTCGCGCAGCAGCGCATGAATGCGCACATGCCATTCGGGCAGCACATGCGCGCTGCTGGCGATCGCGCCGTGCGCTCCGGCACACAGCGCGGCGAAGTTCTGGTTGTCGTCGCCGGAGAGGATCGCGAGCGGCGTGTCGTGCACGAGCCGGCTCATCCGGTCGAGCGTCCCGCCGCACTCCTTGATGCCCGCGACGCGCGGATCGCGCGCGAGCGCCTGCAGCGTTTCCAGTTCGACGTTCACACCGGTGCGGTACGGGATGTTGTAGACGAGCACCGGCAGGTCGGCCGCATCGACGATCGCTTCGACGTGGCGGCGGATTCCGTCCTGCGTCGGCCGAACGTAGACGGGCGGCGTGACGAGTAGCCCGTCGGGGCGCAGCGCGGCGAGTTCGCGTGCGCGGGCGGCCGCGAAGTGCGTCGCGCTCGCGGTGAGCCCGACGACGATCGGCAGGCCGGGTACGGCATCGCGCAGCGTCGCGAACACGGCGTCCTGTTCGCGCGCGTCGAGCAGCACGCCTTCACCGGTCGTCGCGCCCGCGACGAAACCCGCGATGCCCGCCGTCGCATAGTGACGCGCGAGCCGCGCGAGCGCGCCGTGGTCGACCTCGCCGTCGTGGAACGGCGTGATGAGCGGCAGCCAGATACCTTCGAAACGTGCTTGCATGAAAAACCTCATGGTGGAAACGGAGTGGAAAGGAACCGTTCCGCCGGCGGTGCGCCGGAGCGAGGCGTGCAAGCAAGAAGATGAAAACGACCTGCGCGCATCCCGTCCGGCATTCGCCTGACGGGACGCGACGTCCCCGTCAGTCGAGGAGTCGTTTTTTCAGTTTCAGCCCGGCCGCGCGCGCACCTGCCGCGATGGCGGCAAGGATCGAGGGCGAGCGCAGGGCAGCGGACATGGATGAACCGTGAAAAGGGCTGAGCGGCGATCTTAACATCGGATCCGGCGCGTACGCGAGCGATGCGCGCCCCGTTTAGCAGGATTCGAGATTTGCTTTGCACGACAGATTGGAAAGCGCGCGGCGTCCGGCCGCTAGAATGCCCGCTTACGTTTGGATGACAGCGCGTACGCGTGCCGTCACGCACATTCACCACCACTGGAAACGGGGCATATCACGATGGCAAGCATCAACGGGATCGGCCGCTGGCTGCACACGGGCGCCGCGGCGGCGCTGGTCGTGGCGGCAACGGCCGCGCACGCGGACACGTCGATCCTGAACGTGTCGTACGACGTGACGCGCGAGCTGTACAAGGACATCAACACGAGCTTCGCGGCCGCGTACAAGCAGCAGACAGGCGAAACCGTGACGATCAAGCAGTCGCACGGCGCGTCGAGCGCGCAGGCGCTGTCGGTGCTGCAGGGGCTGCAGGCCGACGTCGTGACGATGAACCAGCCGAACGACATCGACCTGCTCGCCGAGCGCGGCCAGCTGCTGCCGAAGGACTGGCGCGCGCGCTTCCCGGACAACAGCTCGCCG
This sequence comes from Burkholderia sp. Bp9004, assembly GCF_003858025.1. Classification (NCBI taxonomy): domain Bacteria; kingdom Pseudomonadati; phylum Pseudomonadota; class Betaproteobacteria; order Burkholderiales; family Burkholderiaceae; genus Burkholderia; species Burkholderia sp. Bp9004. The sequence continues at coordinate 41,186 of NZ_QTQD01000008.1, forward strand.
TACTCGACGACGATGGTGTTCCTCGTGCGCAAGGGCAATCCGAAGGCGATCAAGGACTGGAGCGATCTCGCGAAGCCGGGCGTGCAGGTGATCATCGCGAACCCGAAGACGTCAGGCAACGGCCGCTACGCGTACCTCGCCGCGTGGGGCTATCAGAAGCAGAAGGGCGCGACCGATCAGCAGGCGCTCGACTTCGAGAAGGCGGTGTTCCGCAACGTGCCGGTGCTGGACTCGGGCGGCCGCGGCGCGACGACGACCTTCACGCAGCGCGGCATCGGCGACGTGCTCGTCACGTTCGAGAACGAGGTCGCGCTGATGGACACGGGCGCGTCGGGGGCGGAATTCGACGCCGTGTACCCGTCGGCGAGCATCCTCGCGGAGCCGCCCGTCGCCGTCGTCGACAAGGTCGTCGACAAGAAGGGCACGCGCAAGGTCGCGCAGGCGTATCTCGACTACCTGTACACGCCGCAGGCGCAGGAGATCATCGCGCGGCACCATCTGCGCCCGCGCGACGCGGCCGTGCTGAAGAAGCATGCGGCCGAGTTCAAGCCGCTGAAGACGTTCAGCGTCGAGCAGGTTTTCGGCAGCTGGGCGAACGCGCAGAAGACCCACTTCGCCGACGGCGGCACGTTCGACCGCGTGATCGTCGACCGCAAGTAAGCACGCCGCACGCCGCGCGCGTGCGGTCAAGCTGACCGCGAAACCGGCCGCTCATGCGGCCGTTTTTTTGCGCGTCACGCGGAAAGCCCGCTCCGCATTCCCGGCCGCCGCCTTCGCGTGCTACGCTCATCGCCTCCCTGCTTCAGGCCTCGCGCGATGAACGTCGATCCGTCCTCTCCAGCTTCCCGCGGCCGTGGCCGCAAGCTCTGGTCGGGCACTCGCCCCGTGATTGCTTACGGGATGCCGCCGCTCGGCTGGCGCGACCTCTATCACCGTGCGCTGACGGTGAGCTGGCCCGTATTCTTCCTGTCGCTCGCGGTGCTGTTCCTGCTGCTCAACGGCGGCTTCGCGACGCTTTACCTGCTCGGCGACGCGCCGATCGCGAACCAGTCGCCGGCCGGGTTCGTCGGCGCATTCTTCTTCAGCGTCGAGACGCTCGCCACGGTCGGCTACGGCGACATGCATCCGCAGACCGTCTATGCGCATCTTGTCTCAACCTTCGAAATCTTCATCGGGATGTCGGGCATCGCGCTGGCGACCGGCCTCGTGTTCGCGCGGTTCTCGCGGCCGCAGGCGAAGATCCTGTTCGCGCGTTACGCGATCGTGCGCCCGCTGAACGGCAAGATGACGCTGATGGTGCGTGCCGCGAATGCGCGCCAGAACGTGATCGCCGAAGCGCAGGCGAAACTGCGGCTGATGCGCGTCGAAGGCACGCACGAGGGTTATACGCTGCGCAAGATCCACGACCTGCCGCTCGTGCGCAGCGAGCATCCGATCTTCCTGCTCGGCTGGAACCTGATGCACGTGATCGACGAAACGAGCCCGCTGTTCGGCGAGACCGCCGAGTCGCTCGCCGCGCGCGACGCGTCGCTGTTGATCACGATCGAAGGTTCCGACGAGACGACCGCGCAAGTCATGCAGGCGCGCTACTCATGGGCGCATGCGGAGATCCGCTGGCGTCATCGCTATGTCGACCTGATGCACGACGAAGGCGGCATCACGCACATCGATTACACGCATTTTCACGAAGTCGTGCCGGTCGATGCCGATACCGACGAGCGTGGCTCGCCGGGCGTGGTGGTCGGGGCCGACGCGGCGACGCAGGCGCCCGGGCCGGCTGCATGACGTCGGCGACCGGCGCGGACGGTCGCCGGCATTCGGTCGCGGCTGTCGCGACCGAACGCCGTGCCGTTCATGCGTCACGCATGCAGCAGACGCGCCGCTTCCCGCTGTTCGACCACGACCGCGCGGCGATGGCCGTCGCGATCCTCGGCGCGCGCGACATAGTCGCCGAGCACGCCTTCGTGCGGCAGCAGGTGCGCGTCGAACGCGGTCTTCAGCGTGCTGGCGAGCAACAGGTCGGCCGCGGTGAAATGATCGCCGACGAGCCAGCGATTGTGGGCGAGCGTTTGCGCGAGTGCACGCTGCACGCGCGTGATGTTGCCCCAGCCGAAGGCGACCGGATTGCCCGACGCGCCGGTGAATTTCTCGGCCATCGCGGGTTCGAGGCAGGTGGACGTGAAGAACATCCACTGCAGGAAGCGGCCACGCAGCGGATCGTCCGGCGCGATGCCGAGCCCGGCGCCCGGGCAGCGATCGGCGAGATAGAGCAGCACGGCACCGGATTCGGCGAATGGTTCGCTGCCGTCGTCGAGCGCGGGCAGCTTGGCCATCGGATTGACCTGGACGAACGCGTCGCTGCCCTGTTCGTGCGAACGCAGGTCGATCGGCACGAGCTCGTAGACGGCGCCGATTTCCTCCAGCATCCACAGCGCCCGGAATGCCCGGGTCTTCGGCCAGTAGTAGAGCTTCATCGCGCCTCCGCGTATCGGTGTGCGTGTCGTTCGGTGGATGCTCAAGCGTACCCGAGCGGGAGAGGTTCGGACAGGGGCGGAAGGTAGAAGCTGGAATCCGGTAACGAATTCCGCGCAAAGCCAGGTGCTGCCGAAGTTCATGAAATAACTAGTTATTGATGAACTAGTCGTGAATTGACGCATGAATGCCCGGCCGACGCGGCCGCGACCACGCGGGTCCGACGGTAGCGTCGGCGGCTGGTCGCGCGAGCCCGGACGATGGTCGTCGACGGGACGCGAAACACGAAAAGCCGGCCACCCCGCGGGTCGAACGAGTGATTGAATTCAAGGCCAGGCGATCGCATTCGGCGAGTCAGGCGCTGCGTGATGCGCAGCGTGCCGGTTCGATCGCATACGGAGATCATCAACGAATGGCGAACGACGATCGCACCACGATCATTCCCCGGCGCACGCCGCAATCGGCCGCGATGTGCACGGAGCTCCAGCGGACGATGGCGATCACGGCGCGGCTCAACCGTCTGACGTTCGACGATGCGGACGAAGTCCGGGCATTGTTCGGGGAACTGATCGGCAAGCCGATGGACGACGGCTTCCTGCTGATCCCGCCGTTCTACGCGACGGGCGGCGCCGATACGCGGATCGGCCGCAATGTATTCGTCAACCAGAACTGCACGTTCTACGACCTCGGCGGCCTCGACATCGGCGACGACGTGATGATCGGCCCGAACGTCAGCCTCATCACGTCGGGCCATCCGCTCGAGCCATCCCGCCGACGCGACGCCGTCGTCGCCCGGCCGATCGCGATCGGGCGCAACGTGTGGATCGGCGCGGGCGCGACGATCATCGGCGGCGTGACGGTTGGCGAGAACGCGGTTGTCGGCGCGGGTTCCGTCGTGACGCGCGACGTTCCACCGAATACGCTGGTCGGCGGAAACCCGGCGCGGATCATCCGTTCGATTGCCGAGTGAGGGCGCTTGCGGGCGCCGCCCGCCGCGGAGCGGATGTGGACAACCGGCCGCGCGGTTCACTCGAAATGCTGTGGATTCGAACGGTGAGCGTGCCGCCGGAGGCCGAATTTGCGGGGTTTTCCGGCATTTGACGCCGATCGCCGGCAGGGGCATGAGCCGTCGTTGCCGATGCGCCGGCGGCAAATCATCGCGCCGGGCCGGTTGTGGATATCAGGGCCCCGGAACCACTCGGCACGCTGTGCATTTCACCGGTGAGTGCGACCTCGTGCGGCCCGATGCGCGATGCGGGGTGTGGACAACCGGGTTCCCGACGACGAAAAAAGCTGTGCGCTGGAACGGTGAGCGCCGTCGCCCGATTGCACGTGAGACTTGCCTGGTGCGGACTTTCAGCGCGTCGCGCGAAATCCGGAACGCCGCGCATTCTAACGGCGTGCGCGGATCGGCGACAGTTCCGCACCCGTATCATGGTGTGGATATCCTGCCGCAGGCTTCACTCGAATCGCTGTGTATTTCGATGGTGAGCGTCGGCTCGTGCACCGGTTTCTGATCGTCGATTGCGGCTTCGAGGGTCGCGCATTCTAACCGCACTCGCGATCGCGCGTTTCATTCGAGTGTGTGCCGCGATGTGGATATCCGGTCGCCGGAACCAGTCGACGTGCTGTGTATTTCAGCGGTGAGGGCGGGCGCGTGCTGTTCGGCCGCGTCGGTGTGAGGCCGGATCTACCGGCCTCGGCGGGGTTGCGGGCGCTGCTGTTCATGCCTGAATCGGCGACTGCGTGCGATAGCGTGCCGACGCTCACCGTTGAATTTCACAGCGTTTGGAGTGGTCGTGGGTCGGGCTGTCCGCACCCGGGGGCGGCGTCCTCGTTCGATCGCCACCACCGCTCACCGTCGGAATTCACAGCGTTTCGAGTCGTCGTGGATTGCGCTATTCACACCGGAATCGGCGCTCTCGTTTGATCGACGATTGCCGCTCACCGTCGAATTTCACAGCGTTTCGAGTCATCGCGGGTTGGGTTGTCCACACCTGAATCGACATCCTCGTTCGATCGCGTGCCGGTGCTCACCATCGAAATTCACAGGGTTTTTAGTGTCTGGTGGTGGCGATGTCCACACGCGGACCTGCGCCTCGTTCGGCCGCGCGACGGCATGTATCGATGAACCCCAAAGCCTTGTCAGGGCTCGCGCACGGAGGCCCCCATCCGCGCGAATCCGGCAGCGGCACCCGACACGCGCTCGCCGCGCCCGCGCTTGCATTGCCGCGACGACCGGACCGCGCTCCGGAGCTACGCACGGGCGGACAGCGGTGTGGATATCGCACCGCCGAACCGAGTCGCAAATCTGTGCATCCGACATGTGAGGGCGAGCGTCGCCGCGGCCGGACAGGCATCGGGCGGTGTGGATATCTCCCGCCAACATCGACTCGCCTTGCTGTGGATTTCAACGGTGAGCGCCGGCATCCGCTCGAACCGCGGGGCGATCGAGGTGTGGACATCCAGCCGCCGACGCGACTCGAAACCCTGTGCAATCGACCGGTGAGCGCGCCCGCCCGTTTCGCCCGCAGTCCCCGACATTGTGGACATCCCGCATCCGCGACCAATCGGAACGCTGTGCATCCGATGGGTGAGGACGCGCCTGTTCTGCCGCGCGAACCCTTGCCGCACGGCCCGCGAGCGCCCACCGCCGCGCCCGCGGGCGGCCTCCCGCCTATCCCCGCGTTTTCGAGGCAACCGCATCGCCCACGCCGAGATGCCTGCAGAAGCCGTCCGCCGCCCCGCGCGAAAACTCTCTCAATTCCCGGCCAAATCCTGCGCAGTTTTTCTCACTCCGGCGCCGTTCGAGCAAGATGAGAAAAAACTTTCTCGTCCTCCCGCGAAAAAATAGAGCCATCCAGTTGGCCCGGCCGGCGTCGCCCGACGCCCCCGATGCGCAGCCCAGAACACACAATCAGGAGACATCCCCCATGACCGCCCGACTGCCCGTTGACGGCACGCCCGCGCTATCCGACTACCGCCTGACCGACAACCTGACCGCCACGCGCGGCCGGATCTTCCTGACCGGCACGCAGGCGCTGGTACGCCTGCTGCTGATGCAGCGCGCGTCCGATACCGCGCAGGGCCTGAACACGGCCGGCTTCGTCAGCGGCTACCGCGGCTCGCCGCTCGGGATGGTCGACCAGCAGCTATGGAAGGCGAAGAAACTGCTCGACGGCAGCGGCGTGCGCTTCCTGCCCGCGATCAACGAGGAACTCGGCGGCACCGCGGTGCTCGGCACGCAGCGCGTCGAGGCCGACCCGGAGCGCACCGTCGATGGCGTGTATGCGATGTGGTACGGCAAGGGCCCCGGCGTCGACCGCGCCGGCGACGCGCTGAAGCACGGCAACGCATATGGCTCGTCGCCACACGGCGGCGTGCTGGTGGTGGCGGGCGATGACCATGGCTGCGTGTCGTCGTCGATGCCGCACCAGAGCGACTTCGCGATGATCGCGTGGCATATGCCGGTCGTGAACCCGTCGAACATCGCGGACATGCTCGAGTTCGGGCTGTACGGCTGGGCGCTGTCGCGCTTCTCGGGCGCGTGGGTCGGCTTCAAGGCGATCTCGGAGACCGTCGAGTCGGGCTCGACCGTCGATCTCGACGCGCTGCAGACGCAATGGCCGGCGCCGGCGGGCTTTACGCCGCCGTCGGGCGGTCTGCACAACCGCTGGCCCGACCTGCCGAGCCTCACGATCGAGGCGCGCCTCGCGGCGAAGCTCGACGCGGTGCGCCATTTCGCGCGCACCAACAGCATCGACAAGTGGATCGCGCCGAGCACGCACGCGAACGTCGGCATCGTCACGTGCGGCAAGGCGCACCTCGACCTGATGGAAGCGCTGCGCCGGCTCGACCTCACCGTCGCCGACCTGGAAGCGGCCGGCGTGCGGATCTACAAGGTCGGCCTGTCGTATCCGCTCGAGATGACGCGGATCGAAACCTTCGTCGACGGCCTGTCGGAAGTGCTCGTCATCGAAGAGAAGGGCCCGGTGATCGAGCAGCAGATCAAGGACTACCTGTACAACCGCGCGGACGGTGCGCGCCCGCGCGTGCTCGGCAAGCACGATGCCGAAGGCGCGTGCCTGCTGTCCGAGCTCGGCGAGCTGCGCCCGTCGCGCATTCTGCCGGTGTTCGCCACCTGGCTCGCGCGCCACAAGCCGGCGCTCGATCGCCGCGAGCGCGTCGTCGATCTCGTCGCGCCGCAGATCCTGTCGAACGAGGCGGACGCGGTGAAGCGCACGCCGTACTTCTGCTCCGGCTGCCCGCACAACACGTCGACGAAGGTGCCCGAAGGATCGATCGCGCAGGCCGGCATCGGCTGCCACTTCATGGCGTCGTGGATGGAGCGCGACACGACGGGCCTGATCCAGATGGGCGGCGAGGGCGTCGACTGGGCCGCGCACGCGATGTTCACCAACACGAAGCACGTGTTCCAGAACCTCGGCGACGGCACCTACTTCCACTCGGGCATCCTCGCGATTCGCCAGGCCGTCGCCGCGAAAGCGAACATCACGTACAAGATCCTCTACAACGATGCGGTCGCGATGACGGGCGGCCAGCCGGTCGACGGCAGCATCTCGGTGCCGCAGATCGCACGGCAGGTCGAGGCGGAAGGCGTGTCGCGCTTCGTCGTGGTGTCCGACGAACCGGAGAAGTACGACGGCCATCACGGCCTGTTCCCGAAGGGCACGACGTTCCATCACCGCAGCGAACTCGACGCGGTGCAGCGCGAGCTGCGCGAGACGCCGGGCGTCACCGTGCTGATCTACGACCAGACCTGCGCGGCCGAGAAGCGCCGCCGCCGCAAGAAGGGCGAGTTCCCCGACCCGGACAAGCGCCTGTTCATCAACGACGCAGTATGCGAAGGCTGCGGCGACTGCGGCGTGCAGTCGAACTGCCTGTCGGTCGAGCCGCTCGAGACGCCGCTCGGCCGCAAGCGCCGCATCGACCAGTCGTCGTGCAACAAGGACTACTCGTGCGTGAACGGTTTCTGCCCGAGCTTCGTGACGGTCGAAGGCGCGGCGTTGAAGAAGGCCGCGGGCGCGGCGTTCGATGAGGCGGCGCTCGCCGTGCGCGTCGACGCGCTGCCGGTGCCCGCGACGCATCTCGACGCGGCGCCGTACGACATGCTCGTCACGGGCGTGGGCGGCACCGGCGTCGTGACGGTCGGCGCGCTGATCAGCATGGCCGCGCACCTCGAAGGCAAGAGCGCGTCGGTGCTCGACTTCATGGGCTTCGCGCAGAAGGGCGGTTCGGTGCTGTCGTTCGTGCGGATCGCGTCGAGCGACCGGTGGCTCAACCAGGTGCGCATCGACACGCAGCAGGCCGACGTGCTGCTCGCGTGCGACATGGTCGTCGGCGCGAGCGCCGAGGCGCTGCAGACGGTGCGCCATGAGCGCACGCGGATCGTCGTCAACACGCACAGGATTCCGAACGCGTCGTTCGTGCAGAACCCCGACGCGAACCTGCACGCGGATGCGCTGCTCGAAAAAATGCACCATGCGGCCGGTGAAGGCTACCTGTCGAGCTGCGACGCTCAGGCGCTCGCCGCGAAATTCCTCGGCGATTCGATCGGCGCGAACATCCTGATGCTCGGCTACGCATGGCAGCTCGGCCTCGTGCCGGTGTCGCTCGCCGCGATGATGCGCGCGATCGAGCTGAACAACGTCGCGGTGCCGATGAACAAGCTCGCGTTCGCGATCGGCCGAATGGCGGCCGGCGACGCGGCGGGCCTCGATGCGTTGTGGAACGCGCGTCACGCGGTGGCCGCGCACGCCGCGCCGGAAACGCTTGCCGAACTGATCGCCGATCGCGAAGCGCGTCTCGAGGCATATGGCGGCGCGCGTTACGTCGAGCGTTACCGTGCGCTCGTGAACGCCGCGGCGGCGAAGGGCGACGACGCGCTGACACGCGCGGTCGCGACGACGTTCTACCGGCTGCTCGCGGTGAAGGACGAATACGAGGTCGCGCGGCTTTTCACGGACGACGCGTTCCGCACGGCGCTCGAGGCGCAGTTCGAAGGCGTGCCGGGGCAGGCGTATCGCGTGAAGTTCAACCTGGCGCCGCCGACGGTCGCGAAGGCCGGCCGCGACGGCAGCGTGCCGAAGAAGCGCGTGTTCGGCCAGTGGATGTGGCCGGTGTTCGGCATGCTGGCGCGTGTGCGCAGCCTGCGCGGCACGTGGCTCGATCCGTTCGGCCGCACGGTCGAGCGCAGGATGGAGCGCGCGCTCGCGGACGACTACGAGACGACGCTCACGCGCGCGCTCGCTGCGACGACCACCGGCAATGCGGCGCAGGTCACGCAACTGGCCGACCTGTACGCCCGCGTGCGCGGCTTCGGTCACGTGAAGGTGCGCAACCTGGCCGGCGTGAAGCGCGCTGAGCGCGAGCTCGCGCTGCAGCTCGGCATCGACGCGGCGACGAGCGCGGCCGTGCAGCACGCGCTCGACGAGATGAAGGGCGCGGGGATGCTGAAGGGAATTCCGGTCGTCGTCGCGAAGTAACGCGAACACGGGCGGATGGGAAAACGGCGACGCTTCGGCGTCGCCGTTTTTTATGGGCGATTGCTTACGCGCATCGACCCGCCCGTCAGAGAATGCCTTTCTTGCGCGTCGACAGCGCCGTTTCCGACAGATCGATCTCGCGGATGAGCTTCGTCAGCGTCTCGTCGGAAATCTTGCTTTCGCTGCGCAGCCGGTACAACACCGAACGTTCCGCGCGCACCGCCGCGATCCGCATCTGCAGTTCCATCGTTTCGGTCTGCTTGGCTTCCGCGCGCGGCGTCGGGCCGTCCTCCGCGAGCGCGGCGAGGCGGCGGCGATACTGGTCCATCACGCGCGCGGAGATGTCCGCGCAGCGCGCGGCGCCCGATTCGTCGAGATCGGCCGAGATTGCGTCGTGCGACGAGTCGATCGCGCGAATCGCGGCCTGCGCGGCGGCCGCGCGCGCGGTGCGCTCCTCGTCGGCGAGCGGGTTGCGCGTCGAGCGCACGCCGCGCAGCAGCAACGGCAGGCCGATCACCGCCACGACCAGCGAACCGAGGATCACGGCCGACGCGACGAAGATCGCGGTGTCGCGCCCGGGCAGCGGCGCGCCGTCGGCGAGCGCGACGGGGATCGACAGCACGCCCGCGAGCGTGACCGCGCCGCGCACGCCGCCGACCGTCATCACCGCGATCGTGCGCACGCCGGCCATCGTGCCCGCGAGGCCGTGGCGCGCGGCGCGGCGGCTCGCGATCCAGCGCAGCAGCCAGACCCACAGGAAGCGGATCGCGTACAGCGCGAGCATCATCGCGCATACGTTGAAGATCATCCGGCCGACGAGCGCGTCGCTCGTGTGATGCGCGTCGACGAGCGCGCGGCCGATGATGTGCGGCAGCTGCAGCCCGAGCATGATGAACACCATGCCGTTGAACACGAACTCGATCATCGCCCACGTGCTTTCGGCCCGCACGCGCGACGCGACCGTGCTTTTGCGGGAGAAGCTCGTGTAGTTCATCATCATCCCGGCCGACACGGCCGCGAGCACGCCCGACAGCTCGAGGTGCTCGGCGAACAGATAGGCGGCGAACGGCACGAGCAGCGTCATCACGATGCCGGGGGCCGGGTCGCCTTCCTGCTCGGCGTTCAGGAAGCGCGTCGACAGCGCGCTGAACACCCACGACACGACCGCGCCCGTCGCGAGCCCGCCGGCGGCGACGATCACGAACGAGATCGATGCATCGCGCAGCGAGAACACGCCGGTGAGCGCAGCCGCGACCGCGAATTTCAGCGCGACCAGGCCCGACGCGTCGTTCATCAGCGCCTCGCCTTCGAGGATGTGCATCAGCTGCGGCGGAATCCGCCCCTTGCCGGCGATGCCTGACAGCGCGACCGCGTCGGTGGGCGACAGCACGGCCGCGAGCGCGAACGCGATCGGCAGCGGCAACTCGGGTATCAGCCAGTGCGCGAAGTACCCGACTGCGAGTACCGTCATGAACACGAGCCCGAACGCGAGCATCAGGATCGCGCGGCGCTGCAGGTACAGCTCGCGTTTCGGAATCCGCCAGCCGTCCGCGAACAGCAGCGGCGGAATGAACAGCAGCATGAAGATTTCGGGATCGAACGTGACGTGCAGGTTCAGCTTCGGCCACGCGAGCATCGCGCCGAACGCGATCTGCATCAGCGGCAGCGGCAATTGCAGCGGCAGTATGCGCGTGACCGCGCCGGACAGCGCGACGGTCAGCAGCAGGATCAGGACTGTGAAGACGATTTCCATCGATACGGCAAGTGTGGAGAATGAAACGACCGTACGGAGTTTAGCGTGACGGCATGACGGGTGCGTTCGAGCGCGCCGGTGCGGGTGCACGCAAACGGTGCATCCGGCCTGCGCCACGCTGGTGCGGCGGCGCCGCACGTAGGCGTGGCGCGTGGTTCAAGGCCTTGCACGGAGCTTGCTTGATGCTTGCGTACCGTCCGGCACCGGCCGGACAACCGAGGATTCCACCATGACATTGCGCGCGCCGTTTCAAGCACTCGCCGCGTTCGGCTGCATCACCAGGAGGGCGCCATGACGATCGTGCAACAGGAGCGTCCGGCCACCGCTTCGCCGTATCGTTTCGAGCGGGAGATGAGCTCCGGCCTCGAACGCCTCGCGACGCAGCATCGCGACCTGACGCTCACGACCGTGTTCCAGCCGATCTTCAGCCTGTCGCACCAGCGTGCGGTGGGCTACGAGGCGCTATTGCGCGCCCATGACGCGCTCGACCGGGCGGTGTCGCCGCTCGACGTGTTCGGCGAGGCCGCGCGCCAGGGCGAACTGCTGCAGCTCGACCGGCTCGCGCAGGCGCTGCATCTCGAGAACTTCGCGCTGCTCGGCGCCGAGCGCGAATGGCTGTTCCTCAACGTGCATCCCGGCGTGCTCACCGACCCGTTCCAGGCGGCCGCGCTGCTCGCGAACCTGAAGCGCGTCGGCATGCCGCCGCGCCGCGTCGTGCTCGAAGTGCTCGAACAGCGCGCGGAGGACATCGAGCGGCTCGCCGAAGCCGTGCGCGAATTCCGCGCGCAGGGCTTCCTGATCGCGCTCGACGATTTCGGCGCCGGCCATTCGAACCTCGAGCGGATCTGGCAGTTGAATCCGGACATCGTGAAACTCGACCGGATCATGCTGTCGCACGCGGCGCACCGCACGGGGCTCACCGCGATCCTGCACGGGCTCGTCACGCTGCTGCACGAGGCCGGCAAGCTCGTGCTCGTCGAGGGGATCGAGACCGAGCACGACGCGCAGATCGCGCTGTCGTGCGAGGCGGATTTCGTGCAGGGCTATTACTTCGGCCGCCCGGCGCCCGGGCTGCCCGACAGCGCGACGGCGACCGGCTGCATCGGCGAGCTGACCGAGCGCTTTCGGCAACAAACCGAAGCGCGCGAGCGGCGCGATACGCAGCGGCTCGCGCCGTACCTGCGCGCGTTCGAGCGTGCGGCCGAGCGGGTGGCGGCCGGCGAGCCGCTCGACGAGGTGTGCTGGAACTTCCTCGCCCTCGACGCCGCCGCGCGCTGCTTCCTGCTCGACGCGCGGGGCCGCCAGGCGGGCCGCAACGTCGTGCTGCGCGCGGACCGCGCGCTCGCCGAGGCGCGTTTCTCGCCGTTGTCCGACGCGCAGGGTGCGAACTGGCTGCGCAGGCCGTATTTCCGCACGGCGATCGCCGAGCCCGGACGCGTGCAGGTCACGCGCCCGTACCTGTCGATCAACGAGGCGCAGCCATGCGTGACGCTGTCGGTGGCCGTGCGCATCGGCGATGCGCAGCACGTGCTGTGCGGCGATATCGACTGGATCGACGATGAAGCGGACGGCGCATAGCCACGGCGTCGTGCTGGCGCGGTTCGCGCCGCTCGGCTAGGATGCGCGAATTGTCCTGACGATTCGCGAGCCGCCGATGAGCCGAACCGCCGCTTCCTCCGTCCTCCTCGAAGTGATCGCCACCACCGTCGGCGACGCGAAGGCCGCCGCCCGCGCGGGCGCCGACCGCCTCGAACTCGTGACCGCCATCAGCGAAGGCGGGCTGACGCCGAGCATCGGCCTGATCGAGGCCGTCGTGGCTGCCGTGGCGATTCCGGTGAACGTGATCGTGCGGCCGCACAGCCGATCGTTCGTCTACGACACCGACGACCTGCGCGTGATCGAGCGCGATGTGCGCGCGGCTGTCGCGGCCGGTGCGAACGGCGTCGTGTTCGGCGCGCTCGATGCGCGCGGCGACGTCGATCTCGATGCGCTCGAGCGCGTCGCGGCAGCCGTGGACGGACGCGACCTGACGTTTCATCGTGCATTCGACGTGTCGCGCGACCTCAACGCCGCGTTCGACGCGCTGCTGCGCGTGCCGGCCGTCACGTCGGTGCTGACCTCGGGCGGCCATCCGTCGGTGCTGGACGCGGTCGCGACGATCACGCGGCTGGTGCGGCAGGCGGCGGGTTCGACCTGCACGGTGCTGGCCGGCTCGGGGCTCACGATCGACGCCGTGGGTGATTTCATCCGCGCCACCGGCGTGCGCGCGGTGCATTTCGGCTCGGGCGTGCGGCCGCGCGGCGAGGTGCTGGCGCCCGTCGACGAACAGCGCGTCGAGCGCGTGCGCGCGGCGCTCGACGGCGCGGCGGCGCATGTGTGACGGGCGGTGCTGCAAGCCGCGCGCTGACGATCGGGTGAAAAAAAGCCGGGGCATGCCCCGGCTTTTTCGTCTGCAAGCCAGACGCGCCGCAGTCGCTTACGCGTTCTCCGCCAGCGCGTCGGCCTGGCTTGCGCGGATGCCGAGGCGCTCGAACAGCGCGCGGTCGCGCTGCGTCTGCGGATTGCTCGTGGTCAGCAGCTGGTCGCCGTAGAACATCGAGTTCGCGCCCGCGAGGAAGCACATCGCCTGCATCGCGTCGTCGAGCTGTTCGCGGCCGGCCGACAGGCGCACCACGGCCTTGGGCATCGTGATGCGCGCAACCGCGATCGTGCGCACGAATTCGAACGGGTCGAGCGGCGCGGTGCCTTCGAGCGGCGTGCCTTCGATCGCGACGAGGTTGTTGATCGGCACCGACTCCGGATACGGGTTCAGGTTCGCGAGCTGCGAAATCAGGCCCGCGCGTTCGCGGCGCGATTCGCCCATCCCGATGATGCCGCCGCAGCACACGTTGATGCCCGCATCGCGCACGCGGTCGAGCGTGTCGAGACGGTCCTGGTACGTGCGCGTCGAGATCACCTGGCCGTAGAACTCCGGCGACGTGTCGAGGTTGTGGTTGTAGTAGTCGAGGCCCGCGTCGGCGAGTTGCTGCGCCTGCTCGTCCTCGAGCATGCCGAGCGTCATGCAGGTCTCGAGGCCCAGCTCCTTCACGCCGCGCACCATCTCGGTCAGCGCCGGCATGTGGCGCTCCTTGGGGTTGCGCCATGCGGCGCCCATGCAGAAGCGGCTCGCGCCGTTCGCCTTCGCCGCGCGCGCGGCGTCGAGCACCGTGTCGACGTCCATCAGCTTCTCGGCCTTCAGGCCCGTTTCGTGATGCGACGACTGCGAGCAATAGCCGCAATCCTCCTCGCAGCCGCCCGTCTTGATCGACAGCAGCGTCGACAGTTGCACCGCGTTCGCGTCGAAGTGCTCGCGATGCACCTGCTGCGCGCGGAACATCAGGTCGTTGAACGGCAGCTCGAACAGCGCGACGACGTCGGCGACGCGCCAGCGCTGCGATGCCGGGGCGGCCACGGGGATCGCGTCGGGTTGCACGGCGGCGGTCTGGGCTTGGGTCATGGTGGTTTTCCTGTCGTGGATGCGGGGATCGGGAGATCAGTGCCGCGCGTGGCGCAGCGTGTCGATGAGCGTGGCGATGTCGAGCATCGCCGCCGCGGATTCGGGGGCGGCCGGGCGCAGGTGCGCGATGCGGCCGAGGAGCGGCGCGCGATGCTCGCGCGCGAGCCAGTCGCGGATCGTCGCGACGTTCTCGTCGGCGTACGACATGGCCGGGTCGACGTGGTTCGCCACCCAGCCGGCGAGCGTGAGACCGCGCTGGCGAATCGCGTCGGCCGTCAGCAGCGCGTGGCTGATGCAGCCGAGCCGCACGCCGACGACCAGCACGACGGGCAGGGCGAGCGCAACCGCGAGATCGGCCGTGTCCTGCGTGTCGTTCAGCGGCACGCGGAAGCCGCCGACGCCTTCGACGACGACGACGTCCGCGCGCGTCAGCGCTTCGCGGTGGCTCGCGACGATCGTGTCGATGTCGAGCGTCACGCCTTCCTGCGCGGCGACGATGTGCGGTGCGGCCGGCGCTTTCAGCAGGAACGGCGTGCGCAGCTCGGGCGGCAGCACGACGTTCGCGGCCGCGTCGAGCTGGTCGGCGTCCTCGTTGCGCCAGACGCCGTCGCGTTCGTACGCGCCGGCGGCGACGGGCTTCAGCGCGGCCGCGCGCAGCCCGTGCCGCGCGAAGCCGTGCAGCATCGCGGCCGACACGAAGGTCTTGCCGATCTCGGTGTCGGTGCCGGTGACGAAGAGGGAAAGCGGGGCCGTCATGCTGCAGCCTCCTCGGGGGGCAGCGAACGCGCGTGAGCGTCGGGGTGGTCCGCTCCTTCGCTGGCTTCGATCAGCGCGGCTTCGAGCCGCGCGAGATCGTCGAACGAATGCGCGGCCGACAGCGAGATGCGCAGCCGCGACGTGCCGGCGGGCACCGTCGGCGGCCGGATCGCGGGCACCCACAGGCCGTGCGCGTCGAGCGAGCGCATCGCCGCGAGCGTCGCGTCGTTGCTGCCGATCACGAGCGGCTGCACGGCCGTGTGCGAGTCGACCGGCTGCCAGCGCGTCATGCGCAGCAGCGCGCGCGTGCGCTCGATCAGCGCTGCGAGGTGTGTGCGTCGCGCATCGCCTTCGTCGCCGGCGATGACCTTCAGGCTCGCCGAGACGGCATGCGCGACGGCCGGCGGCGCGGCCGTCGTGAAGATGTAGCTGCGCGCGCGCTGGATCATCCATTCGATCACGGTCTCGTGCGCGATGACGAATGCACCCGCGACGCCGGCGGCCTTGCCCAGCGTGCCGACGTACACAAGGTTCGGCGAGCGTAGCGCGGCGGCCGCGAGCGCGCCGCGGCCCTGCGGGCCGAGCACGCCGAAGCCGTGCGCGTCGTCGACGACGAGCCACGCGCCGTGGCGTTCGGCCAGCGCGACGAGTTCGGCGAGCGGCGCGATGTCGCCGTCCATGCTGAACACGGTGTCGCTGACGATCAGTTTCGTTTCGGCCTCCGACGCATCGAGCAGCGCGGCGAGCGCGGCCATGTCCGCATGCGGGTAGACCTGCACGGTCGCGCGCGACAGCCGGATCCCGTCGATCAGCGATGCGTGATTCAGCGCGTCCGAGAAGATCGTCGCGTGCTTGCCCGCAAGCGCCGTCATCGCGGCGAGGTTCGCCATGTAGCCGGTGCTGAAGTACAGCGCGCGCGGTGCATCGGAGAAGCCGCCCGCGAAGCCGGCGAGTTCGTCCTCGAGCGTCGCGTGCGCGCGCGAATGGCCGCCGAGCAGATGCGAGCCGCCGCTGCCGGAGCCGTAGCGCTGCGCGCCTTCGGCGAACGCGGCGACGAGCGCGGGATGCGCGGCGAGGCCGAGGTAATCGTTGCTCGCGAAGCCGACGATGTCGCGGCCGTCGACGCGCATGTGCGCGTCGCACGCGGTGTCGGCGGTGCGGCGCACGCGTCGCAGGCCCTGCGCGTCGAGTTCGGCGAGGCCGCGCTGCAGCGTGTCGAGCAGGGGCATGGTCGTTTCCCGTGAGGATTGCTTCATCGCGCCACCTCCGCGAGCGTCGCGTCGAGCGTGTCGCGCGTGCGTTGCGCGAGCCACGCGATGTCGTCGTCGCTCATCACGTACGGCGGCATCAGGTACACGGTCGTGCCGATCGGGCGCAGCAGCAGCTCGCGTTCCAGCGCGCGTTCGAAGAAGCGCCGCGAGAAGCCGCGTGCCGCGTCGCCGTCGAGTGCGACGTCGAAGGCGAACAGCGTGCCGCGCTCGCGCAGGTGACGCACCTGCGGGTGCGCGTCGAGCGGCGCGAGCGCCGCGCGCATCGCGGCCGACTTGCGCGCGTTGCTCGCGAGCACGTCGTCGCGCGCGAACAGGTCGAGCGTCGCGACCGCCGCGCGGCACGCGAGCGGGTTGCCGGTGTACGAATGCGAATGCAGGAAGCCGCGCGTCGTGTCGTCGTCGTAGAAGGCCGCGAACACGTCGTCGCGCGTCAGCACGAGCGACAGCGGCAGGTACCCGCCGCTGATGCCCTTCGACAGGCACAGGAAATCGGGCCACACGCCTGCCTGCTCGCATGCGAAGAAGGTGCCGGTGCGGCCGCAGCCGACCGCGATCTCGTCGGCGATCAGGTGCACGCCGAATTCGTCGCACAGCGCACGCAGCCCGCGCACGTACGACGGGTCGTGCATTGCCATGCCGGCCGCGCATTGCACGAGCGGCTCGACGATCAACGCGGCGATCCGGTCGGCGCGTTCGGTGAACAGGCGCCGCACGTCATCGAGCGCGCGGCCCGCGACGTCGGCGGCCGTCTCGCCCGGCTGCGCGCCGCGAGCGTCGGGCGACGCGACCACGTGCGCGTGGCGGATCAACGGGTCGTACGCGTCCTTGAACAGCGCGACGTCGGTCACGCCGAGCGCGCCGATGGTCTCGCCGTGATAGCTGTTTGCAACGCACACGAATTCGCGCTTGTCCGCGCGGCCGCGGTTGCGCCACGCATGGAAGCTCATCTTCAGCGCGATCTCGACCGCCGACGCGCCGTCCGACGCGAAGAACGCATGGCCGAGCGTGCGAGCGGTGAGCGCATGCAGCCGCTCGGCGAGCTCGATCGCCGGCTCGTGCGTGCAGCCGGCGAGCATCGCGTGTTCGAGCGTGTCGAGCTGGTCCTTCAGCGCCGCGTTGATGTCCGGGTTCGCATGGCCGAACAGGTTCACCCACCACGAGCTGATCGCGTCGAAGTAGCGGCGCCCGTCGCGGTCGTACAGCCACAGGCCCGCGCCGCGCGCGACGGGAATGAGCGGCATGCGCTCGTGGTGCTTCATCTGGGTGCAGGGATGCCAGACCGCGCGCAGGCTGCGCGCGACCCAGTCGTCGGTGGCTGGCGTACTCAAGGCAACTCCGGGGGTAAAACGGCGGCGGGCATCGAACGGGATGCCGCGCGGCGACAGACGGAAAACGCGGTGAGATTAGCGTGTTCCGCCGCACGTTGCACTACCGGTTACAAACACCGCAAAGCCTTGCTGGACGGGAGTTCGGCGCAGATACGGGGTGCTCGGGACGGTACGCGCCAGATGCCCAGAAATGACCGCAGATGACGACGTTCGAGTGACACCCCCCGACAGAAAAAAATCGCGGCGCAGGCGGTTGCCGACGGGCGAAAAATCGGGGCACGAATAAAAAGGGGCGGAAGCGCGATGCGATGTGCGCGGTCGTAGGCGAATGGCGTGCGGACTCAGGCGCGGCCGCGGTTCAGGGACGGCGTGCATATGACCCCGGAGGGCGTTGCGGGCGGGGCGCTTGGCGGCTCATGCGGCCGCGTGAGCGGGCGTGGGAACGGGCGTGCGAACGCCGCCACGGGCCGCGCGAGCGTTCACGAAACGGAGAAGGGCAGACGCAGGCCGCGCCCGCCCCGGAGCGCCGCGGCTCGCGCGTCAGCGCGAAGCGAGTGCGCGCGAGTTGGCGTTGCCGTCGTCGGCCGTCTGCGTCGCGTTCGCGTTCCACACGACGCGGTCGTTGACCGCATACAGCCGGCATGCGCCCGCACCCTGCTTCGAGCAGTTGTCGAGCGCGAGCGCCATCGGATCGTCGCCGCCTTCGGCCCACGACCACGCGCCTTCTGCGGACACCGCGAAGGCACGGCTCGGATGCTGGTTCAGGAAGCGGCGATAGCCTTCGCGGCCGGCCTCGTCGAGGAACGGCACCGCGTCGATCGCATCGATCGACGCATAGCCGGTCGCCTTCGGTTCGTGCGGGTTGGCGACCGCGTAGCGCACCGAGGTCGGCAGGTTCAGTTCCGCGAGGAACGCATTGACGGCCGGCCACCACACGGGCACGCCGTCGCGATCGACGATCAGCCGGTGCGCGTCGTCCTTGTAGCGGCCGAAATCGATGAACTGCGCCTGCGTGCCGTGCGACACGTACGCGTCGTGCATCCGCGCGACGAGCGCGGGGGTCCACACCGAATCGTTGTCGCCGTACAGCCACAGCGAACGTACGGCCGTATGCGCGCCGTACTGGTCGAACGCATCGACGAGATTGCGCTGCCAGCCGTCGCAAAGATCCTGGCGCAGCCCGCCGGAGAAGTTGATGATGCCCCGCACGCCGGGCGCCGCTTCGGTGCCGTACGCGACCGACACGAGGCCGCCGTGCGACGTGCCCGCGACGACGATGCGCGACGCATCGATGTACGACTGACGCGACATGTAGCGGACCGTCGCGTCGACGTCGGCGGCCTGCGTGAGCCCGTTCTTGCCGACGTTGCAGCCTTCCTGCTGGTACGAGCCGCCCGACCCGGCGAAGCCCTGGCGGTTCGGCGCGATCACCGCATAGCCGCGGCGCACGAATTCGCGCGCGAACGCGAGCGGCCGGCTGCGCGGCTGCTGATGGAGGTCACCGGTGTTCTTGCCGTGGTTGAAGACGACGAGCGGGAAGGGGCCGGGGCCGTTCGGCTTGAACAGCGTGGCCTCGAGCATCACGGAACCCGACGCATCGGCCGGAATGCTGACGATTTGTTCGTTGAGGTTCGCGGCAACTTGCGGGAGGCCCGAATCGCCGTAATCGAAGCGCTCGGCGTGGGCGAGCGAGCCGCTTGCCGTGGCCGTGCCGACGTTCGGCAGCGCACCGGCCTGAGCGGCCGACAGCGCACAGGCCGCCATCCATCCCACCAATACCTTGCTGAACGCCATTCGTAAGCCCTGCCATGCAACATGACCAATCTGAGGGCCATCCTAGCCCGACAAATTCAGGTTGTGCAATGCGGGAATTACCCGGCGTCTGACACAGCAACTATTTGTCAGCGTTCACTTACTTCACCGTCGACATAGCGCCAGAACCCGTGCTCGTCGCGGGTGAACCGGCTCGTCTCGTGGAGCCGGTAAGCGCGCCCGCCGACCTTGTAGCGGGCCACGAATTCGACCTCCGCGTGCCGTTCGTCGAGCGGCGCATGGCGCTTGATCGCGAGGCCGAGCCAGCGCGGCGCGTCGGGCGCATCCGGGTCCGCATCGAGATCGGCCGGGCAGGTGCGCGCGTCCCAGGTCGCGCGCAGGTAGTCGGTCGCGCCGAGCACGTACGCGCTGTACCGCGAGCGCATCAACTCGAGCGCGGTCGGCGCGGCTTCGCCGCCGTCGATGAAGCGGCCGCAGCAGGCCGCATAGCGCGGTGCCGGGGCTTTGCCGGCAGGCGCGGGGGACGCGCCGCCGCACGGGCACGCGTCAGGTCGGTTCAAAATCATGCGAATCGTGAATTAACGACGCCGGGTTGTGATGTCGGCTCACCAGCTGAGCTCGACGCCGTCGTACTGGAAGAAACGGCCGTTGGACCGCGACACGTCCGCGCCGGCTTCCGCGATCACGCGGCGCATGCCGGTCACGCTGGTTTCCGGATCGATCGCGGCCTGCGCGCCGCCCATGTCGGTGCGCACCCAGCCGGGATGGAGCGAAATGCATGCGGCGTGGCGCGTCTGCAGCGACGCGATGCGCAGCACGTCGTTCAGCGCGGCCTTGCTCGCGCGGTACAGCCAGCCGGTCGTGCCGGTCGCCTCGGCGATGCTGCCCATCCGGCTCGAGACGACGGCGAGCACGCCGCGCGCGTCCTCGACGAGCGGCAGCAGGATCGGCAGCAACTGCATCGGCCCGCGCACGTTCGTATGCATCACCGCGTCGAAATCCTCGGCGCCGATCGTTTCAACGCCTTCGGTGCGCGGCCCGTACACGCCCGACACGAGCACCGCGGCGTCGAGCCGTTCGCCGTCGAGCTTCCAGCCGAGCGCCGCGATCTGTTCGGGCCGCGCGATGTCGAGCGCGTGCGCGTGCGCGCCGAGTTCGCGCAGCGCGGCGAGCGACGCGTCGTCGCGCGCGGTCGCAATCACGTTCCAGCCGTCGCGCCGGTATTGCCGGACGAATTCGCGTCCGAGGCCGCGCGATGCGCCGACGATCAATACGGTTTTCATGTTCGCCGCTCCTTCTCAGTGCACCGCCGTCGCGGCAGTGTCGGTGTCAGATCAGTGCGATGCCCGTCGCGGCCAGGCGCGTGATGCTTCTTCGGCCTGGCGCCGCGCGGCGCGTGCGCGCCGCGCCGGCGGACGTTACTTCGCGTCGCCGCAGGGCTTCAGCGTGTCGGCGACCGCCTGCGCGACGTCGTCGAGCCGCGCGGCATCCGCCGCGACCATGTCGTTGTCGGGCGCGTGCTGGCCACGCGCGGTCAGCGCCGCGACGCAGCGCTTGTAGGTCGCATCGAGCGCGTCGAAGTTCGACACGGACATCCCGAGGTTGCGCATCCGCCCGTCGTGCACGCCATACACGAGCCCGTGCACGGTGAGCGACTGGCCGCGCGCCCACGCGTCGTTGACGATCGTCGTGCGGCACACGTTGACGACCTGCTCGATCGAGTTCAGCTCGATCAGGCGGCGATAGCGCGCCTCGCCGACCGGCCATTCGTCGAGCAGTGCCGCGTGGCGCTCGCGCACGTCCTGCACGTGATGCAGCCAGTTGTCGGCGAGGCCGACGCGGCGGTTGTGGAGCGCCGCGTTCACGCCCGAGCAGCCGTAGTGGCCGACGACCATGATGTGCTTTACGCGCAGGATGTCGACCGCGAACTGGATGACCGACAGGCAGTTCAGGTCGCTATGGACGACGACGTTCGCGATGTTGCGGTGCACGAACACTTCGCCCGGCGGCAGGCCGATGATCTGGTTCGCGGGCACGCGCGAATCCGAGCAGCCGATCCACAGATATTCCGGCGCCTGCTGGTCGGCGAGACGCGCGAAGAAATCGGGATCTTCGGCGAGCTGGCGCTTGACCCAGGCGTCGTTGTTGTCGAACAGATGTGAAAGCGGATTGTCTTGGGTATTCATCGGTGTGGATTCCGTTGGCGGAAAGCGGGTCGATAACGGGTTCGATTCGATCCGGGCGCGCGTCAGGCGGCGCGCTGCGCGTCGCCTGCATCGTCACCGGCGTCATCGGCGCCCGGCGTCGCGTCGAAGCGCGCGGGGTAGCGCACGCTGAAGCGCAGCGACGCGTCGTACGGGAAAAAATCGGGCAACTCGCCCTGCAGCAGCTTGTCCTTGCTGGACTGCCACAGCGCAGGGTCGAAAAAGTCCGCGTGATGCTTCATGAAGACCGTCCGCACGCGCGGGTCGCCGAGCAGGAACGGTCCGTAGGTTTCCGGAAAGATGTCGTGCGGGCCGACGGTATACCACGGCTCGCCGGACAGTTCGTCTTCCTCGTTGCGCGGCGGCGGCACGCGCCGCACGTTGCAGTCGGTCAGGTACTCGATCTCGTCGTAGTCGTAGAACACGACGCGGCCGTGGCGCGTGACGCCGAAGTTCTTGTACAGCATGTCGCCCGGGAAGATGTTGGCCTTCATCAGCTCTTTCACCGCGTTGCCGTATTCCTTCACGCCGTGTTCGATGTCCGCGTCGGTGCCGTTCTGCAGGTACAGGTTGAGCGGCGTCATCCGGCGCTCGATGTACAGGTGCTTGATCACGAGATTGTCGTCCTCGTATTCGAGCAGCGACGGCACCTCCTTCTCCAGCTCGCGCACGAGCGCATGGTCGAGCCGCGACAGCGGCAGCGCGACGCTCGAATACTCGAGCGTGTCGGCCATCCGCCCGAGACGGTCGTGGCGCTTCACGAGCTGGTACTTCTCCATGATCTGCGCGCGCGTCGTTTCCTTCGGCGGCGGGAAGTGATCCTTGATGATCTTGAACACGTACGGGAACGACGGCAGCGTGAATACGAGCATCACGAGGCCCTTGATACCCGGCGCGATGATGAAGCGGTCGCTCGAATGCGACAGATGGTGCAGCAGGTCGCGGTAGAACAGGTTCTTGCCCTGCTTCTGCAAGCCGACCGAGGTGTAGATCTCGGCCTTCGGCTTGCCCGGCATGATCGTGCAGAGGAAGTCCACGTACGCGGACGGCACGCCCATGTCGACGAGGAAATACGAATGCGAGAAGCTGAAGATGATCTGCAGCTGCTCGCGGCGCAGCAGCACGGTGTCGAGCGCGAGCAGGCCCGGGCGCACGTGGCGGATCGGCACCGCGAACGGCAGCACGCGATCGGCGTTGATGATGCGGCCGACGATGTACGCGCTCTTGTTGCGGAAGAAGAGCGACGACAGCACGTGGATCTGGAAATTCGGCGCGGCGTCGAACTCGCCGAATTCGTCGGTGATCGACTGCATCACGCAGCCGATGTCGCGCGTGAGATCCTCGAACGGCGGCTCGAGCTGGAAGTTCGTGACGATGCGCTCGAGCGTGGCCGCGAGCCCGTCGGTGCCCGGGTAGTACGCGCGATAGGTCGGCTTCGCGGCCGGCTCGTCGTTCTCGAGGTATTCGGTCGAGATCGCGGGCCGCACGAAGATGAAATCGTTGCTGAAATACGAGCGGTGCAGGATCTTGCAGCACACCGAATTGAAGAACGTCTCCGCGCACTCGGGCTGGCGGTGCGACGTGAGCAGGCCGATGTAGTGCAGCTTGATCTGCTGCCACACCTCGTCGTCGATGTTCTCCGCGTCGTATTCGTCCTCCAGCACCTCGACGCATTCCTGCACGCGATCGTCGTACGACGTGATCCGCTCGCGCGCCAGCCGCTGCAGGCCGTGCCAGTCGGTGCGCTCGTATAGCGTCTTCGCCTCGACGGCGGCTTCCCGGAAGATCCGGTAGTGGCGGTCGAAGTATTCGAGCATCGTCTGTGCGACGTCGAAACCGATCTGCGACGACAGCAGTTTGGGGAAGTGATTCATCGCGTGCAGGCTCGTTCGAGAGGGACTGTAAGCACTCGCCATTTTAGCGCCCAAGTCGGCGTTTCAATGACTTTCGGGGCTGGCGCCCAAGCGCCGTCAATGCGCGGGTTGTGTGCCGTTACATGCCGTTCGGGGCATCTTCGCGTAAAGATACGGGTACGGAATTGATTCTGGCACGAACTTTTTTTGCCCGTCCGGCGCCGGCGCGGGCGCGCGTTTCGCGCGACGGCGATAGAATCGACGCGATCCCCGCGCGGCCTGCAGCCCGCGCGCGCCTGCCCCGCATTCGCACTTGCCTGCCCTGATAACGACGAGACGCCCCACCGATGAACGCACTGGAACACCAACTCGACTATCCCTTCGCCGACACGCTGCCCGCCGCGGGCGACACGTTCGAGGTCGCGCCCGGCGTGCGCTGGCTGCGCATGCCGCTGCCGTTTTCGCTGGATCACATCAACCTCTGGCTGCTGCGCGACGAGATCGACGGACAGGCCGGCTGGACGATCGTCGACTGCGGGATCTCGTCGGACGCGATCCGTACGCACTGGGAACAGATTTTCGACACGCATCTCGACGGGCTGCCGGTGCTGCGCGTGCTCGTCACGCATTGCCATCCCGATCACTTCGGCCTCGCGAACTGGCTTTGCGAAGGCGGCGACAAGGGCCGCTGGAACGTGCGGCTGTGGATGACGCTCGGCGAATACATGTTCGGCTGCCTGATGGCGGCCGGCAACGGTTCGAACGCCGGCGGTGCGGCCGCGGCCGATCATTTCGCGCGCCACGGCCTGACCGACCCGGTCGCGCTCGAGAAGCTGCGCAGCCGCCGCAGCTACTACTCGGACCTCGTGCCGGCCGTGGCGCCGCGCTACCGGCGCCTGCGCGAAGGCGACGCGGTGAAGATCGGCGCGCGCACGTGGCGCGTCGTCACCGGCTACGGTCATTCGCCTGAACATTGCGCGCTCCACAGCGAAGCGGACGGCGTGCTGATTTCCGGCGACATGGTGCTGCCGCGCATCTCGACCAACGTGTCCGTGTTCGATCTCGAACCGGAAGCGAACCCGCTCGCGCTGTACCTGGAATCGCTTGGCCGCTACGAGACGATGGCGCCCGACACGCTCGTGCTGCCGTCGCACGGCAAGCCGTTCCGCGGCGTGCGCACGCGCATCGCGCAACTGCGCGCGCACCACGACGCGCGGCTCGACGAAGTGCGCGTCGCCTGCGCGGAGAAGCCGGCGAGCGCGGCCGACATCGTGCCGATCATGTTCCGCCGCCGCGAGCTCGACATCCACCAGATGACGTTCGCGCTCGGCGAGGCGCTCGCCCACCTGAACCTGCTGTGGCTCGCGGGCGAACTCGTGCGCGAGCAGGGTGACGACGGCGTGCTGCGTTTCCGTACCGCGCGCTGAGCGCGCATCGTCACCGTCACGCGACGGGTTCGTAACGCCACCCGTCGCGCTGCCATTGCATCGTGTGCGTCGGTGCGAGCGCCGCGAGAAACGCGGCGTCGTGCGACGCGACCACGATCGCGCCGGGGAAGCCGGCCAGCGCGGCTTCGATCGCGCGCACCGATTCCAGATCGAGGTGATTGGTCGGCTCGTCGAGCAGCAGCAGCTGCGCGGGCGTGCCGCGCCACAGCGCGCATGCGAGCGCGGCCTTCAGCCGTTCGCCGCCGCTCAGGCGGCGCACCGGCTGCGTCGCGCGCGCGGCATCGAGCTGCAGCAGCGCGAGCCGGCTGCGCAGTTCGCCTTCGAAGAGCGGCGTATCGAGGAATCCCAACTGCTCGACGATGGAGCGTTCAGGATCGAGCAGCGCGAGCCGCTGGTCGAGATACGCAGCGCTCACGTGCGTCGTGCACGTGCCGGCGCGCGGAGCGAGTTCGCCGGCGAGCATGCGCAGCAGCGTCGATTTTCCGCAGCCGTTCGGGCCCGTCAGCGCGATGCGCACGGGGCCGCTGGCCGACCAGGTGATCGCGTCCGTGCGGCCCGCGGTGCGCCACGGCAATTGCGCGCGCTCGAACGCGAACAGATGGCGGCGCGCGCTCACCTCGGTGCCCGGCAGCGATACGAGCACCGGCGCGTCGGCTTCGACGCGCGCGGCTGCTTCCTGCACGCGCGCATCGAGCGTCGCCTTGAATTCGCTCTGGTGACGGCGGACCGCCCCCATGATGCTGCGTGCCGCTCCCTTGCGGCTCTGTTTTGCCATCGACGACAGGTTGGCCGTCTTCGCATCGCGCAGTGAGCCGGCCGCATGACGCTGGATCGTGTCGTGTTCCTGTTCGAGCCGACGCCGCGCGCGTCCGCGCTCGGTGCGCGCATGCTCGAGCGCGGCCTGCGCGGCATCGTGCTCCGCGTCGCGCTGCGCGCGGTACAGCGCGTAGTTGCCGCCATACGTGCGCACGCCGTGCGGCGTCAGTTCGACGATGCGCTGCACGTGCGCGAGCAACGCGCGGTCATGGCTGACGACGACGACACCGCCGCGCCAGCCGTCGAGCGCCGCGCGCAGCCACGCACGGCCCGGCGCATCGAGGTGGTTGGTCGGTTCGTCGAGCACCAGCATCCCGGCCTCCGACAGCAAGGCGCCGATCAGCGCGACGCGCGCGAGCTGGCCACCGCTCAGCGCGTGCGCCGGCGTGTCGGCGCGCACGTCGTGCAGGCCGGCTGCGTCGAGTGCCGCGCGCAGCCGCTCGGCGAGGTCCCAGCGATCGCCGATCAGGTCGAAGTCGTGCGCGTGCGCGCGGCCGTCGGCGAGGCGCGCCAGGGCCGCGAGCGGCGCATCCAGCGCGGCGATTTCCGCGACGGTCCGCGTGCCGGCCGGCGCGTCGTCGTGCTGCTGCGCGACGTAGACGACCGGCGTCTGCCGGTCGATCGTGCCCGCGCTCGGCGCGCGCCGGCCCGCGATCAGTTGCGCGAGCAGGCTCTTGCCGGCGCCGTTGCGGCCGACGATACCCGTCGGCGTGCGATCGATGGACAGGTCGAGCGAGTCGAACAGCGTGACGCCGTCGTCGAAGCGGATGGAAACGTGATGAAGCGCGACGAGCGCGCCGGTCGGCGTGGCAGCAGCCATAAGCACCTCCGAAAATGCGTGAAACCCTTCGCGCGGCGTGCATGGCACGGCGGCGAAAACATTTTTGGGAAGGCTTAGTTGTTCACTTCGGCTGGCGTCCGGTATGAGGAATGAGCGCGCAGTGTAGCAAGCGCGGCGCGCGCGCCGCAAGCGACGGGCGAGCATGCCGTCGCTTGCGTGCCACGCGCGGTTACTGCACCGTGACCGCAGCGAAGTTCTGGCGGCCGAACGGGCTCACGCGATAGCCGCTCACGTTCGCGCGCGTGAGCGCGGCCGCGGTCGGGTAGCCGAGCGGAATCCACAGCGCCTGGTCGTGGATGATCTTCTGCGCGGATTCGTACAGCTTCGCGCGCTTGGCCTGATCGGCGGTCGACTTGCCGTCGGCGATCAGCTTGTCGAGCTGCGCGTCGCAAAAGCGTGCGAAGTTGATGCCCGACTTCACCGCGTTGCAACTGAACAGCGGCGACAGGTAGTTGTCCGGATCGCCGTTGTCGCCGGCCCAGCCCATGAACAGCATGTCATGCTGGCCGAGCTTCGCCTGCTTGATCAGCTCGCCCCATTCGATCACCTTGACTTCGGCCTTCACGCCGATCTTCGCGAGGTCGGCCTGCAGCAGTTCCGCGCCGGCCTTCGGGTTCGGGTTCAGCACGCTGCCCGTCGGGCGCGTCCAGATCGTCGTCGAAAAGCCGTTCGGGAAGCCGGCCTGCGCGAGCAGCTGCTTCGCCTTCGCGGGATCGTACGCATACGGCGCGATGTCCTTCGCGTAGCTCCACGTGTTCGGCGGATACGGGTTGTTCGCGGCCGTCGCGGTGTTGTCGAACACCACCTTCAGATAGGTCGCGCGATCGAACGCGAGGTTCAGCGCCTCGCGCACCTTGTCGTTGTCGAGCGGCTTCTTCTGCGTGTTCAGCGCGACGAACGCGGTCATGAACGCGGGCGTCTGCACGACCTTCAGCGCGCTTTCGCCCTTCGCCGCGAGCACGTCCTGCGGCTTCGGCGACAGCGCGATCTGGCATTCGCCGGCCTTCACCTTCTGCATGCGCACCGACGCGTCGGGCGTGATCGCGTAGATCAGCCGGTCGACCTTCGGCTTCGTGCCCCAGTAGGCCGGGTTCACGTCGTAGCGGATCAGCGCATCCTTCGTGTAGCTCTTGAGCACGAACGGGCCGGTGCCGACCGGCTTCGCATTCAGGTCGGCCTGCTTGCCGGCCTTCAGCAGCTGGTCCGCGTATTCGGCCGAGTAGATCGACGCGAAGCCCATCGTCAGGATCGGCACGAACGTCGCATTCGGCTCGTTCAGCACGAACTTCACCGTGCTGTCGTCGACCTTCGTGACCGACTTCACGAGTTTCACGAGGCCCATCGACTGCGCGTGCGGGAAGCCGCTCGCGCCGGCCACCTTGTGCCACGGATTCGTATCGTCGAGCATCCGCGAGAACGTGAACACGACGTCGTCCGCGTTCAGCGAGCGGCCCGGCTTGAAGTAGTCGGTGGTCTGGAACGCGACGTTGGGGCGCAGGTGGAACGTGTACGTCAGGCCGTCGGCGCTCGCTTCCCATTTGTCGGCGAGCGCGGGTACGACCTTCTTTGCGGCTTCGTCGTACGACACGAGCGTGTTGAAGATCACGTCGGCCGATGCGTTGGTCGTGACGAGCGAGTTGTACTGCACGACGTCGAAGCCGTCCGGGCTCGACTCCGTGCAGACGGTGAGCGGCTTGGCGGCGGCGAGGCCGGGGGCGGCGAGGGCGGCGGCGAGCGTGGCCGCGGCGAACAGCTTGACCTGCATAGGATCTCCCACGTGACTTGTGATTTTTTGCCGGGTGTCGGAATGCGGGCGCGGCCCGGAAGCGGGCAGGGCCGGCGCGGCTGGCGGATAGCATACCGTCAAAGCGTGCCGCGCGTGAAAAAAGCGCCGGAACGCGGTGAGTTGAGCGAAAAACGGCTGCGTTGGCGACGGAATGCGTGTTGGGGCGGCGCAGCGGCGGGGGCGGCGGGGCAGGTGCGGCGGCGAACGGCGGGCGGGCGAGACTGTTGCGCGGAGACTGCGAATCGAAGCGGGTCGGCGCGAATCTGTTGGAGCGGCGGAGGCGAGGGAAGCGGAAGAAGCGGAAGAAGCGGAGGAAGCGGAGGAAGCTCGGTACCGGCGTGCGATGCGTGGTACGGCCGACAGGAGGAAGCGGCGCGCGCTGCATTGGCACCGACCGTGGCGCTGCACCGGTCCGGCATGAACGGCGCGCCAGACGCGCCGGACGCCCGATGCCCCCGATGCGCTCAGTGCGTGCCGGCCTTCGGCTTGCGCGGCGCCTTTTCGAACAGACGGTCGTAGAGCCAGCGCGGCAGCACGTGCAGCACCTTCGCGACGACGCCCATCTGCCATGGAATCACGCGGAACGCGTGCTGCCGAGCGATCGCGCGTGCGGCGCGGGCCGCGAAGCGGTCGGCGTCCATCAGGAACGGCATCCGGTACGGGTTGTGCGCGGTCATCGGCGTGCGGATGTAGCCGGGCGCGATCGTCACGACGCCGACGCCGGCCGGGCGCAGCTCGACGCGCAGCGCCTCGAGATACTTGATCGCGGCCGATTTGGACGCGCTGTACGCGCCGGAACCGGGCAGGCCGCGCACGCCGGCGACGCTCGCGACGCCCACCAGCGTGCCGTGGCGCGCGGCCGTCATCGGGCCGACGAACGGCTCGAACGTCGCGACCATCCCGTAGTAATTGATGTCCATGACGTTGCGGAACGTGGCGAGATCGCCTTGTCCGGTGACGGCGCCCTGGCTGATGCCCGCGTTCGCGATCACGACGTCGGGGCAGCCGTGCGCGGCGATGAACGACGCGGCGGCCGTGGCGAGCGCATCGGCGTCGCGCACGTCGGCGGAATAGACGGAGACGGACAGCTTGGGAAAGCGTCGCGCGAACGCATCGAGGGCATCGGTGCGGCGCGCGACGAGTGCGAGCGTGGCGCCCTGGCGGGCGTATTCCTCGGCCATCGCGAGGCCGAGGCCGCTCGACGCGCCGGTGATGAAGACCTTCAGCGGAGTAGTCATGCCGGCGCGCGGGCGGGGATTAGAGTTTCTTGTCCTGAACCTGCTTCACGAGGTAATCGAGCACCTGCGCGGTACCCGGGATGCTGTTCGTGTAAGCCGGGCCCGTCTTGTACTTGCCCTGGACGATGACCGTCGGCACACCGTCGATCGCGTAGTTCTTCAGCAGCTCGGCCGACTGCTTCACCTGGCCCTGCACGCTGAACGAGTTGTACGCGTCCATGAACTGCTTCTTGTCGACGCCTTGCGTCGCCAGGAAGTCGGCTTGCGCCTGCGGCGTGAGCAGGTAGTTCTTTTGCTTGTGGATCGCGTTGAAGATCGCCGGCGTGACCTTCTCCGAGATGCCGAGCGCCGACACCGCGTAGAACAGCTTCGAGTGCGGGACGAAATCGTCGCGGAAGGCGACCGGCACGCGCTTGAAGTCGATGTTGTTGCCCTGCTTCTTCACCCAGGCCTCGATCGTCGGCTCGAATTCGTAGCAGTGCGGGCAGCCGTACCAGAAGAACTCGATGACCTCGACCTTGCCGGCCGGCGCGGACACCGGCTGCGGCGACTTCATCACCTCGAAGTCCTTGCCGGACACCGGTGCGGCAGGCGTTGCCTGGGCGAAGCCTGCAGCGGCGAGGCCCAGGGACAGAAGGAGCGTGCTAAGCAGTTTTTTCATGTTGTAGACGTCGAATCAGTTGCTCGGGTTACGAAACGTAACGGGTTCTGCGTGGGCGCGGCCGGTTGCTTACTGCTTCGTGAAACGGATCACCGCCGTGTCGACACCTGCATCGGACAGGCGCTGACGGGCCGAGTTCATATCCTCGAATTTCGAGAACGGGCCGACGCGCACGCGGAAATAGGTCACGCCGCTGACATCGCGCTTCGACACCTTCGACTCGAAGCCCTGGAAGCCCAGGCGCGCGCGTTGCTGCTCGGCGTCGCCTTCCGTCTTGTACGCGCCGACCTGCAGGAAGTAGCCGGTGTTCGCGTCGTTCGCGGTCGGCGGCTTCGCTGCCGCGGCGGCCGTGGCCGACGAGGTCGGCTTCGGCGTGTTCGCGGCCAGTTGCTGTTGCTGCTGTTTCTGCGCGGCGGCTTGCTGCGCCTGCTTCTGCGCGGCGAAGCGCGCGAGATCGTCCTCGCCGCCTTGCTGCTGTTGTGGGTGTTGCTGCGCCTGCTGCGTCTTCTTCGGCGGCGGCGTGTTGTCGGCCGGCTTCGGCGCGACGGCGACGCCGTTGCCCGAAGACGCATTGTTCGACGCGGTGGTGTTGCTCGAGCCGGTCGTGCCGTTCGTGTCGCCCGACGGCGGCACTTCGACGATCTGCGGCTCGGGCAGCAGGCCGCCCTGGGTCTGGTTCGCGGCCTGGCCGGGTGCGGTATTGGGCGGCGCGGACTGCGCGGCCTGCGGCACCGGCTGGCCGGGCGTCTTGCCCTGCAGCGCGCGGTTCGGGTCGAACTGCTGCGGCTGGCTCGCGCCGTTGTCGGCGGGCGGCGGCGCGACCTTCGACACGAACGGCGACGGCGAACGCGTGATGTAGAGCGCCACCACCACCGCGATCGCGAGGCCGACGATCAGGCCCAGCACGATTCCAAGAAATGTCCCTCCGGCTTGTTTCGATTGCTTCGAAGTTCGGCGTGGTTGTGCCATTGCTTGAGTCACCTGCAAAAAGAATCGTGAAAAGGTCGCGGCGGGCGCTGCCGCGGCCATTCGCTGCCCGGTTCGGGCCGCTTGCATCGTTACATCTTGGCGGGCGCAGACACGCCGAGTACCGCCAGACCATTCTCGAGCACCTGCCGGGTCGCGGCGAGGAGCGCGGCGCGCGCGTTGCGCGGCGCTTCGTCGTCGACCAGCACGCGCTCCGCATTGTAGAACGAGTGGAATTCACCAGCGAGATCGCGCAGGTAGAACGCGACCGCGTGCGGCGCCAGTTCGTTCGCCGCGTGCGTGAGCATGTCCGGATACTCGGCGAGCTTCTGCATCAGCGACACGGCCTGCGGGCTCGTGAGCTGCGACAGGTCGGCGCCCGGCAGCTGCGCCGCCTCGACGTTGTAGCGCGACTTCAGTTCGTTGAGCACCGAGCAGATCCGCGCATGCGCGTACTGGACGTAATAGACCGGGTTCTCGTCGTTCTGTTTCAGCGCGAGGTCGATGTCGAACACGAATTCGGTGTCGGCCTTGCGGGAGATCAGGAAGAAACGGACCGCGTCGCGACCGCGCGTGATGGTCGCCTCGTCGATCAGGTCGGGTGCCGCTTCCTGGCCCGGCGCCGCGCCGCCCGACCATTCGATCAGGTCACGGACCGTCACGTAGCTGCCCGCGCGCTTCGACAGCTTCACTTCCTGGCCGTCGCGCATCACGGTGACCATCTTGTGCAGCACGTAGTCGGGGTAGCCCTTCGGGATGCCGACGTGCAGGCCTTGCAGGCCCGCGCGCACGCGCGCGATCGTGCCGTGGTGGTCCGAGCCCTGGATGTTGATCACCTTCGTGAAGCCGCGCTCCCATTTCGTCACGTGGTACGCGACGTCCGGCACGAAGTACGTGTACGTGCCGTCCGACTTGCGCATCACGCGGTCCTTGTCGTCGCCTTCGTCGGTCGTGCGCAGCCACAGCGCGCCGTCCTGCTCGTAGGTCATGCCGGCCTTGACCAGCGCGTCGACCGTCTTCTCGACCCGGCCTTCGCTGTACAGCGACGACTCGAGGTAGTACTGGTCGAATTTCACGCCGAACGCCTGCAGGTCCATGTCCTGCTCGTGACGCAGGTACGCGACCGCGAACTTGCGGATCGCGTCGAGATCGTCGATGTCGCCGGCGCCGGTGACCGGCTCGCCGTCCTTCGCGGCCACCGTCTCGCGGTTCAGGTAGTCGCGTGCGATGTCGGCGATGTATTCGCCGTTGTACGCGGCTTCCGGCCAGCCCGCGTCGCCCGGCTTCAGGCCGCGCGCGCGCGCCTGCGTCGAGATCGCGAGGTTGCCGATCTGCACGCCGGCGTCGTTGTAGTAGAACTCGCGGTGCACCGCGTAGCCCTGGCTCGCGATCACGTTCGCGAGCACGTCGCCGAGCGCTGCCTGGCGGCCGTGGCCGACGTGCAGCGGGCCGGTCGGGTTGGCCGACACGAACTCGAGCAGCACCTGCTTGCCCTTTTCGCGATCCGACGTGCCGAACGCGCGGCCCTGGTCGAACACGGCGGCGATCACCGCCTGTTTCGCGGCGGCCGTCAGGCGCAGGTTGATGAAGCCGGGGCCGGCGATTTCGGCTGCGTCGACGAGCCCTTGCGCGGCCGGCTGGGCCGTGAGGGCGGCGACGATCTTCTCGGCGAGCTGGCGCGGGTTCGTGCCGAGCGGCTTGGCGAGCTGCATGGCGACGTTGCACGCGACGTCGCCGTGCGCGGCGACCTTCGGGCGCTCCAGCGTGATGGCCGGGGTGACGAATGCCGCGTCGGCGCCTTTCAGCGCGTGTGCGACCTGCGTGACGCTATCCGCGAGCAGGGCTTCGAGGGTCTGTTTGTGTGCTGGCAGCATGCTGGTAGAAGGCTTCGTTGGTGGCGGCCGGAAACGCCGGCCGGCCGGCGCGCTTTTTAAGCGCGCGTTTCAGGGATCGCAGAATTTTAACAGGTGCTAATATGCCGCTCAGGCGCCCCGCGTCCGCGAGGCCGGACGCCGGTCTGCCGGCGTCCCCCCAACTGCGCCGCGCAGGCACAACAAGATGAAAAGGGAATTGTCATGATTACGTTCAAGAGCAAGGCGGCACAGGATCTCGACGTGCTGAAGGATTTCGCCGTGTACGTGCTGGGCCTCGTCGGCAAGCAGCTGGGCGAACGCGGTGTCATTACGCACGACGAACTGGACCACGCGATTGCGAAGCTGGAAGGCGCGGTCGCGCAGGCGAAGCAGGAGCGCGCCGAGCACGCCGGCCATTTCCACGAGGACGAAGACGACCACGCGCACCACGAAGTGCCGCCGAGCCTGGCGCAGCGCGTGGCACCGTTCCTCACGATGCTGCGCGAAGCGAAGGCCGGCCAGGCCGACGTGCACTGGGGCTTCTGAGCTTCGTTGCCCGGCGACGCCGGCCGCAAGATGGGTCCGGCAAGAAAAAGCCCGCTCGATGCGGGCTTTTTATTTGTCTGATCAAAATGCGGCGAGGCCGCCCCGGTCGCGCATCGATCAGAGCTGCGGCGCGAGCGCGCGGCGCGCATCGTCGAGCGACAGCGCCATGCGTCGCGCGTAGTCCTCGAGCTGATCCTGACCGATTTTCCCGACCGAGAAATACGTGCTGTCGGGGTGCGCGAGGTAGAAACCCGACACGCTGGCCGCCGGCAGCATCGCCAGCGAATCGGTCACGCTCATGCCGATCTCGTTCGCCTGCAGCGCGTCGAACATGTCGCGCTTCACGAGGTGGTCGGGGCAGGCCGGGTAGCCGGGCGCCGGGCGGATGCCCGCGTACTTTTCGGCGATCAGCGCATCGTTGTCGAGCGTCTCGCCGCTCGCGTAGCCCCACAGCTCGCGGCGCACGCGCGCGTGCATCGCTTCGGCGAACGCTTCCGCGAAGCGGTCCGCGAGCGCCTTCAGCATGATCGCGCTGTAGTCGTCGTGGTCGGCTTCGAACTGCTTTTCCTTCACGTCGACGCCGAGCCCGGCCGTCACCGCGAACATCCCGATGTAGTCGGCGACACCCGATTCCTTCGGCGCGATGAAGTCGGCGAGCGAGCGGTTCGGGCGCATCACGCCGTCGACCACCGGACGCACGCTCTGCTGGCGCAGGTTGCGCCACGTCATCAGCACTTCCGAGCGCGAGTCGTCGGTGTAGATCTCGATGTCGTCGTTGACCGTGTTCGCGGGCAGCAGCGAGATCACGCCGTTCGCGGTCAGCCAGCGGCCCTGGATCAGGCGCGCGAGCATCGACTTCGCGTCGGAGAACACGCGCCGCGCCGATTCGCCGACGATCTCGTCGTTCAGGATCGCCGGGTACGGGCCCGCGAGATCCCAGGTCTGGAAGAACGGGCCCCAGTCGATGTAGTTCGCGAGCTCGTTCAGGTCGTAGTTCTTGAACACGCGCCGGCCGATGAATTTCGGCTTCACGGGCCGGTAGCCTGCCCAGTCGACCTTCGTCTTGTTCGCGCGCGCCTCGGCGAGCGTGACCATCGGCTGCGCCTTGCGGTTCGCGTGCTGGTCGCGGATCCGTTCGTAATCGGATTTCAGCTCGTCGAGGTACTTCGCCGCGCCTTCGTCCGACAGCAGATTCGACGCGACCGACACCGAGCGCGAGGCGTCCGGCACGTAGACGACCGGGCCTTCGTAGTGTGGCGCGATCTTCACGGCCGTGTGCACGCGCGAGGTCGTCGCGCCGCCGATCAGGAGCGGAATCTTCTTCACGCGGAAGTAGTCGTCGCGCTGCATTTCGGACGCGACGTACGCCATTTCCTCGAGGCTCGGCGTGATGAGGCCCGACAGCCCGATGATGTCCGCGCCCTCGACCTTCGCCTTCGCGAGGATCTCGTTGCACGGGACCATCACGCCCATGTTGACCACTTCGAAGTTGTTGCACTGGAGCACGACCGACACGATGTTCTTGCCGATGTCGTGCACATCGCCCTTCACGGTCGCGATGACGATCTTGCCCTTCGCGCGCACGTCGCCGCCCGCTTCCGCGAGCAGGCGCTTTTCTTCCTCGATGAACGGGATCAGGTGCGCGACGGCCTGCTTCATCACGCGCGCCGACTTCACGACCTGCGGCAGGAACATCTTGCCCTGGCCGAACAGGTCGCCGACGATGTTCATCCCGTCCATCAGCGGGCCTTCGATCACGTTGATCGGGCGACCGCCCGCCGCGTCGATCTTCGCGCGCACTTCCTCGGTATCCTCGACGATGAAGGTCGTGATGCCGTGCACGAGTGCATGCGAGAGCCGTTTCTCGACCGGCTGGTTGCGCCACTCGAGGTTCTCTTCCTTCTTCGCGCCGCCGGCCTTGAACTTGTCGGCGATCTCGAGCAGGCGGTCGGTGGAATCCGCGCGGCGGTTCAGGATCACGTCCTCGACGCGTTCGCGCAGCTCCGGGTCGAGATCGGCGTACACGCCGAGCTGGCCCGCGTTCACGATGCCCATGTCCATGCCCGCCTGGATCGCGTGGTACAGGAACACGGTGTGGATCGCCTCGCGCACCGGGTCGTTGCCGCGGAACGAGAACGACACGTTCGACACGCCGCCGCTCACCTTCGCGTACGGCAGGTTCTGCTTGATCCAGCGGGTCGCCTCGATGAAGTCGACCGCGTAGTTGTTGTGCTCCTCGATGCCGGTCGCGACCGCGAAGATGTTCGGGTCGAAGATGATGTCTTCCGGCGGGAAGCCGACTTCGTTCACGAGGAAGTCGTACGAGCGCTTGCAGATCTCGGTCTTGCGT
This sequence comes from Burkholderia sp. Bp9004, assembly GCF_003858025.1. Classification (NCBI taxonomy): domain Bacteria; kingdom Pseudomonadati; phylum Pseudomonadota; class Betaproteobacteria; order Burkholderiales; family Burkholderiaceae; genus Burkholderia; species Burkholderia sp. Bp9004. Next base: position 77,103 of record NZ_QTQD01000008.1, read on the forward strand.
TCGTAGGTATCGGCCTGGCCCTTCTCGTCGAACGCCATCACGACCGCGGCCGCGCCGTAGCGGCGGATCAGGTTCGCGTGGTGACGGAACGCTTCCTCGCCTTCCTTCAGCGAGATCGAGTTCACGATCGCCTTGCCCTGCACGCACTTGAGGCCCGCTTCGATGACTTCCCACTTCGACGAGTCGATCATGATCGGCACGCGCGCGATGTCCGGCTCGGATGCGATCAGGTTCAGGAAGCGCACCATCGCCGCCTTCGAATCGAGCATCGCCTCGTCCATGTTGATGTCGATCACCTGCGCGCCGTTCTCGACCTGCTGGCGCGCGACGGCGAGCGCCTCGTCGAACTGGCCGTTGAGGATCATCCGCGCGAATGCCTTCGAGCCGGTGACGTTGGTGCGTTCACCGACGTTGATGAAGAGTGTCCCGGACGTGACGTTGAACGGCTCGAGGCCGGCAAGGCGCATCATGTGATCGGTCATGGCGGTGCGAATTCGTGTGATGTAGGGCGGGCGTTGGGGCGGTCGGTCAGGCGGCGTCGCTGTACTGGCTCGGCCAGCGGCGCGGTTTCACGTCGGCGAGCGCCTTCGCGATCTCGGCGATGTGCTCGGGCGTCGTGCCGCAGCAGCCGCCCGCGAGGTTCACGAGCCCGGCCTGCGCGAATTCCTTCAGGAGGCCCGACGTCACGTCCGGCGTTTCGTCGAAGCCGGTGTCGCTCATCGGGTTCGGCAGGCCCGCGTTCGGGTAGCACGACACGTAGGTGTCGCACAGCTTCGCGAGCTCGGCGATGTACGGGCGCATCAGCGCCGCGCCGAGCGCGCAGTTCAGGCCGAACGTGAGCGGCTTCGCGTGACGCAGCGAATTCCAGAATGCCTCGACCGTCTGGCCCGACAGGATGCGGCCCGACGCGTCGGTCACGGTGCCCGAGATCATGATCGGCAGGCGCTCGCCGGTGTTCTCGAACAGTTCGTCGAGCGCGAACAGCGCGGCCTTTGCGTTCAGCGTGTCGAAGATCGTCTCGACGAGGAACAGGTCGACGCCGCCGTCGAGCAGCGCCTTCGCCTGCTGGTAATACGCGTCGCGCAGCTCGTCGAACGTGACGTTGCGCGCGCCCGGGTCGTTGACGTCCGGCGAGATGCTCGCCGTCTTCGGCGTCGGCCCGATCGCGCCGGCAACGAAGCGCGGCTTGTCGGGCGTGGCGTAGCGGGCGGCGGATTCGCGCGCGAGCCGCGCCGATTCGACATTCATCTCGACGACGAGGTCTTCCATCCCGTAGTCGGCCTGCGCGACCGTCGTCGCGCCGAACGTGTTGGTTTCGACGATGTCCGCGCCGGCCGCGAAATACTGGTCGTGGATCTCGCTGATGATCTGCGGCTGCGTGAGCGACAGCAGTTCGTTGTTGCCCTTGATGTCGCGCGGGAAATCCTTGAAACGCTCGCCGCGATACGCGGCCTCGTCGAGCTTGTAGCGCTGGATCATCGTGCCCATTGCGCCGTCGAGGATCAGGATGCGCGATTTCAGCAGCGCGGGCAGGTCGGCGCCGCGCGTGTAGGGCGCGTCGAGCGGGGCGGAAGCGGCGAGAGGGGTCGCGGACATGGCGGAAGAGCGGCGAAGACGGGAAAACCGTCATTGTAGCCGGTGCGCCAGGGCGCCGCCCGGCCCGCCCCAAATGAAAACCCCCGCCCGGCGAACCGGACGGGGGCTTGGATCGGAGTGCTCGCGGCGCCGCCCGAAAGCGGCGAATGGCCCGACGATGCGCCGGGCCGCGGGTCGTCAGTGCAGGACGACGGGCATCATCATCAGACTGTCGAACTGTCCGAGGAATTCGTCCACTTCGTCGAGCGACGGTTCATCCTCGATCAGTTGCTTCACGTGTGCGCGGAATCGCTCGGCGAGCTCGCCGTCGATGAAGATCTCGCGCTGCGCGTTCTTGTCGACGATTTCGTATCCGCCGGCATTCATCAGATGGTGGCCGGCCTGCGGCGCAAATTCGACGACGCAGTAGTTGGGGCTGTTGTAGATCATTTGCATGGCGGCACTCCTCTTCGCAGTGGCATCTGGCCTTGTTGTCCCGTAGGTGGGGCAGACCTTGCCGGTTTCAAGGGGCTTGCGCTGCACACCCCGTTCTCCCGTTTGCGTGGGGTGTATCGGGTTAGAAGCCGATATCTATCAAACGTTTCTTATTGTGATCCGGAATACCGAAATAGTTGTTAAAGAGTGTCATCGGCCATTTTGGCGAGAGCTTTAATCGGTCGAAATTGCCGATTGGTCGATCGTTACGGCGCGGGCTGCGACGCTGCCGGCGGCGCAGCCGCTGGCGCGGGCGCCTGCTCCGCGGGCGGCGCTGCGGGCTGTGCCGGCTCCATGGCCGGTGCGGCGGAGGCCGGCACGCTGGCGGGCGCGTTCGTTGCGTCTTCGTTCGTTGCGCCTCGCGTCGCGCCATCGGCGGGCGCACCGGGCGGGGCGAGCCGGCCGTGCCACAGCAGCTCGATCTGCGAGCCGTTCGGCTCCGATTGTACGAGCCGCGCGGGCAGCCAGTCGAGCGACGGCGCGAGCCACATGTCGATGCGGCGTGTGTCGCCGTCGCGGCGCGGCAGCCGCATGAAGTGGCGTGCGCGGACGATGCCGGCCTGCGTCTGCACGTCCTCGTCGCCGATCACCGTGATCGGCCAGGTCTCGCCGTTGTTGTTGTCGATCACGAAGAACTGCTGCGTGACGCCCGGCTGGTAGGCGGACGGATTGCCGCGCACGAGCCCCGACAGCTGCATCAGCATGCTGAAGCGATCCTGCACGCCGTCGGGCAGCGGCGCGTTGTTCGGCGTGCGCGTGAAGACCACCTGGCGGATTTCGCGGTTGAAGATCGCGATGTCCTCGGGCCGTTTGCCGCGTTTCTCGACATAGCGGTCGGGCGCGACGCCGAATGCGTCGATGCGGCCTTCGCTGCGGTAGGTGAACGGGCCGACGAACGGCACGGGCATGGACACCGACAGGTCGTAGGTGCGGCCGTCGGTGCGCCAGTGGATCGTGCCGATCATGTTCTGCATCCCGTTGTAGAACGTGTCGTACTGCAGGTCGCCGGGCGGCGGCGCCGCGAACTTCACGCCGCTCGTCGCGGGGCCCGGCGTCGCGGCACTGCCGGCATCGCCGGCCGATGCCGGGTGCGTGCCGGATGCGCCTGCCGCGCCGCTCGCGGCTGATGCGGCTGAGGCGGCTGAGGCGGCTGAGGCGGCTGAGGCGGCTGAGGCGGCTGAGGCGGCTGAGGCGGCTGAGGCGGCGGCCGGCGGCGGCTCGCCTTGCTCGGCCGTCTGCGTCGACGTGAGGACCGGCTCGGGCGACGGCGCGGGCTTCGGTGCAGATTTCGGTGCTGATTTCGGTGCGGCGGGGGCCGGCTTCGCCTGCGCTGGCTCGGCCGGTCGTTCTGCCGACTTCGGCGCGGGCTGGCGCTCGATCGGCCGCGGCTTCAGCAGCTCGATCTGCACCGGTATCTCGGCGGGCGCGGGCGGCGTGAACGCGTCGCGGCTGCGCGCCAGCCACAACGCCGCGAGCGCGTGCAGCACCAGCACGACGACGAGCGCGACGCCCACGCGCAGCCAGTGGCGGGGCAGGGCGTGACGAGGACGGGTGTCGGCAGGCGGCATCGGCGAAACGGAACAGGGTTGGGGCGGTCGCGGCGCGCATCGCGCGTCACAGCCATCGGACCGCCGGGTGCGCCGCGCGTTCGCGGTACATCGCGCGAGTGTCACACGCCCCGCGTGTCAGGCGTCGCGCGCGTCCGGACTATAGCCGAGTTCGTAAGACAGTTTCTGCGCGCATGCACGCAGCGCGGTATCCATCTCGCCGCCCCACGCGATGTCGAACATGCCTTCCTGGCCGAGCGCGACGATCGCGAGCGCGAGTTCGCCGACCGCATCGAACACCGGCATGCAGAACGCATGGATCGTTGGCAGCAGCATCCCTTCGACGCGTGCTGCCTGATGCGCGCGCACGTCGGCGAGCACCGCCTCGACCTCGTCGAGCGTGCGCGGGCCGCCGTGATGCGGCGAGCGGCGCGTGTCGGCGAGCTCGCGTTCGAGCATCGCCGCGGTCTTGCTGCGCGGCAGGTACGCGGCGAACAGCAGGCCCGTCGCGGAGCCGAGCAGCGGCATCACGTCGCCGAGCTTCAGCGACGCCTTCGCGGGATGGCTCGATTCCATCCAGTGCACGATCGTCGGCCCCTGGTTGCCCCACACCGCGATGCCGACCGTCTGGTCGACGCGGTCGCGCAACTCGGTCAGCGCGATCCGCGCGAGCTTCACGCCGTCGACGCGCGCGAGCCGCGCGAGCCCCATCTGCAGCGCGAAGCCGCCGAGTTCGTAGCGGCCCGACACGGGATCCTGCGACACGACGCCGAGCCGCGAGAAGCTGACCAGATAGCGGTGTGCCTTCGCCGGGCTCATGCCCGCGCGCTGCGCGAGATCGCGCAGCATCATCGCGCGCGGCTCGCTCGTCAGCACGTCGAGCAGGCGGAAGCCGACCTCGATCGACTGGATGCCGGAGCGGACCTTCTCGCCGCCTTCACCATGCTCGCCGGAGCCGGTGTCGTCGGTGTCGGAATCGGCGAGATCGTCGTCGGGAAGCGGGCTGGCGGGCATGGGCAACGGGGCGCGGCAAGGCGGCAAGGGTCGGGACGAAAACGGCGTGCACGATGGTGGCGCGCCGCGCGGATTCACCATCGTAAAATAGATTCCCTCCATCGTCACTACAACGGCAGATACCCCATGAAACTTGCATCGCTGAAGGACGGCACGCGCGACGGCCAGCTGATCGTCGTGTCGCGCGACCTGCACACCGCGGCGATCGCCGATGCGATCGCACCGACGCTGCAGCGCGTCCTCGACGACTGGGCGTTCTACGCGCCGCAGCTGCGCGACCTGTACGACGCGCTGAACCACGGCCGTGCGCGCAACGCGTTCGCGTTCGACCCGGCGAACTGCATGGCGCCGCTGCCGCGCGCGTTCCAGTGGGCCGACGGCTCCGCGTACGTGAACCACGTCGAGCTCGTGCGCCGCGCGCGCGGCGCCGAGATGCCGCCGGAGTTCTGGACCGATCCGCTGATGTACCAGGGCGGCAGCGACGATTTCCTCGGCGCGCGCGACGACATCGTGTGCCCGTCCGAGGCGTGGGGCATCGACTTCGAGGCCGAGGTCGCGGTGATCACCGGCGACGTGCCGATGAGCGCATCGCCCGACGACGCGCTGAAGGCCGTGCGGCTGGTCACGCTCGTGAACGACGTGTCGCTGCGCAACCTGATTCCGGCCGAACTCGCGAAGGGCTTCGGTTTCTTCCAGAGCAAGCCGGCCAGCGCATTCGCACCGGTCGCTGTGACGCCCGACGAACTCGGCGACGAATGGCGCGAAGGCCGCGTGCACCGGCCGATGATCGTTCACTGGAACGGCAAGAAGGTCGGCCAGCCCGACGCGGGCACCGACATGGTGTTCCACTTCGGCCAGCTGATCGCGCATGCGGCGAAGACGCGCAACCTGCGTGCCGGCTCGATCGTCGGCTCGGGCACGGTGTCGAACAAGGACGCGAAGCGCGGCTACTGCTGCATCGCCGAGAAGCGCTGCCTCGAGACGATCGAGCACGGCGCGCCGCAGACCGAATTCATGCGCTACGGCGACACCGTGCGCATCGAAATGTTCGACGCGGCCGGCAAGTCGATCTTCGGTGCGATCGAGCAGGCGGTCGCCCCGCCCGACGGCGCGGCCTGACGTCCGCGCGAAACCCGGTCCCGGCCCGCGCGCCGGGTTTCGCCTGATGTTTGCCCGCGCGGGCTTGGCTACACTCGATTCAGGCGTTTCAAGCATTTCACGAACCCGGGAGCTGCGCATGGCCGATCTCGCCGCATACGGCGGTTACGAAGCATTGAAGGTGACGCGCCGCGATCATGGCGTGCTCGACATCGTGATGAGCGGCGAGGGCGCCAACCGCAGCGGCCTCGCGACCGCGAACGAGCGCATGCATCGCGAGCTCGCCGACATCTGGCGCGACGTCGACCGCGATCCCGACACGCGCGTCGCGGTGATCCGCGGCGAGGGCAAGGGTTTTTCGGCGGGCGGCGATCTCGCGCTCGTCGAGGCGATGGCGAACGACTTCGACGTGCGCGCCCGCGTGTGGCGCGAGGCGCGCGACCTCGTCTACAACGTGATCAACTGCAGCAAGCCGATCGTGTCCGCGATGCACGGCCCGGCCGTCGGCGCGGGGCTCGTCGCCGGGCTGCTCGCCGACATCTCGATCGCCGCGAAGGATGCGCGCATCATCGACGGCCATACGCGGCTCGGCGTCGCGGCCGGCGATCACGCGGCGATCGTGTGGCCGCTGTTGTGCGGGATGGCGAAGGCGAAGTACTACCTGCTGCTGTGCGAACCGGTGAGCGGCGAGGAGGCCGAGCGGATCGGCCTCGTGTCGCTCGCGGTCGAGCCGGCGGACCTGCTGCCGAAGGCGTACGAGGTCGCGGAGCGGCTCGCGCACGGATCCCAGTCGGCGATCCGCTGGACCAAGTACGCGCTGAACAACTGGCTGCGCAGCGCCGGGCCAACCTTCGATACGTCGCTCGCGCTCGAATTCATGGGCTTCTCGGGGCCCGACGTTCAGGAGGGCATCCGCTCGCTGCGCGAGCGGCGCCCGCCAGACTTCCCCGGCGACGCACCGTTCTGACGCGCGTTATGATCGGACCAAGGGCGGCCGCACGACTCGTGCCGACCGCTTCGCCCACCCAGCCAACCAGGATGCCCGTATGACGACCGATGCCCCCGGCTCCAATCCTTTTGCCGGCTTTGCCGGTTTCAAGCCTGCCGACATGCTCGACCGGATGTGGGACATGATGCGGATGTCGCCGTTCGGCGGGATGGCGTCGTTTCCCGGCGCCGCGTCGGGGCTGCCGCCGTCGCTGTCGAGCATGTCCGACATGATGGCGCCGCTCACGAGCGTCGAGGAGCTCGACAAGCGAATCACCGATCTGCGCGCGGTCGAGCAGTGGCTCAAGCTCAATCTCGGCATGCTGCAGTCCGCGATCCAGGCGCTCGAGGTGCAGCGCGCGACGCTCGCGACGCTGCGTGCGTTCGGCGCGTTCGCGCAAAGCTCGATGTCGGCGGCCGAGGAAGCGGCGGTCGCGGCCGCGCAAGCGGCGTCCGCGCCGCGCGCCGATGCGCCGCAAGCGCCGGATGCCGCTGGCGCGGCTGACGCACCGCCGGCAGGCGACGCCGCGCAGCAGGCGTTCGATCCGGCCGGCTGGTGGAACCTGCTGCAGGCGCAGTTCAACCAGCTCGCGAGCCTCGCAATGACGCAGCCGGGCGCGCAGCCCGCGGAGCCGGGCGCCGCGCCGTCCGGGCAGACCGCATCGACGGCGCGGGCGGAGCAGCCCGCACCGGCCGCGGCCGCCGCCGCCGCGCCGCGCAAGCCGGCCGCGAAGCGTGCGAAGCCGGCAGGATCGGCCGCGGCGCGCGCGGCGGCCGCCTCGTCGCCCGAAACGCGTCCGCCGAAGCGCTCGACGTGACGCGAACCGGATAGCAGGTCGATCATGCGGCTCGCGCTCGTGCTGATGGGGGGCGGCGCACGTGCCGCCTACCAGGTCGGCGTGCTGAAGGCGCTGGCCGAGATCGCGCGCGAGGCCGATCCGAACCGGCACACGGTACCGTTCACGGTTGTCTGCGGCTCGTCGGCCGGCGCGATCAATGCGACGTCGATCGCGAGCCACGCGGACGACTTTTCGCACGGCGTGCGGCGTCTGCTCGAATTCTGGGAGCCGCTGCGCGCGGACTACGTGTATCGCACCGACTGGCTCGGCATCGCGGCGGCGGGCGCACGCTGGCTCGCGACGATGTCATTCGGCTGGGCGGCGCGCCGCTCGCCGCGCGGGCTGCTCGATAACGCTCCGCTCGCGCACCTGCTGCAGCGCGAGCTGAGCTTTCACCGGATCGAGCAGATGCTCGAGAGCAGGCTGCTGCATGCGCTCTCGGTGACGGCGCTCAGCTATTCGAGCGGCCGGCACCTGACGTTCTACCAGGCCGCCGAGCCGATCCAGGCATGGCGGCGCGCGCAGCGCACCGCGCGGCTCGTCGATCTGTCGGCATCGCACCTGCTCGCGTCGTCGGCCATTCCGTTCGTGTTTCCGGCCGTGCCGCTCGTGCTCGACGGCCAGATCGAATATTTCGGTGACGGCTCGATCCGGCAGGTCGCGCCGCTGTCGCCGGCGATCCACTTCGGCGCGCACCGGATCGTCGTCGTCGGCGCGGCCGACCCGCGGCCGGAGATTCCGGCCGCGAACGGCTCGGGACGGGTGCGCGGCTACCCGACGCTCGCGCAGATCGGCCAGCAGGTGCTCGCGAGCGTGTTTCTCGACTCGATCGGCTCGGACATCGAGCGGATCGAGCACATCAACCGGATGATCGAGCACCTGCCGCACCAGGTCGAAGTGGACAGCGGCTGGCGGCACGTCGACGTGCTCGCGATCGCGCCGTCCGAGCGCATCGAGCTGATCGCCGCGAAACACCTGAAGCAGATGCCGGCGACGATGCGCGGGCTGCTCGGCGCGATCGGCGGCAGCCAGCCGGCCGGCGCGTCGTTCGCGAGCTACCTGCTGTTCGAGGAAGCCTTCACGCGCGAGCTGATCGAGCTCGGCTATCGCGACGGGCGCGCGCAGCGCGACACGCTGGCGAACTGGATCGCGGGAGCCGACGGCGGCAGCGCGCCGGCATCCGGCATGCCGCCGGAGAGCGGCCGCGCGATCGGCGAAATACGGGTCTGACGCGAGCAGAGCGGGGCCGAAACGGATGAAACTTACATATCGGTTGCGTTTTCGCGACGCCTGCCCGCGACTGATCGCCGCACCCCAGGTGGCGGCGCGCGACCGGTTCCGCGTCTCGGAACCGTCATGCCCGCGTGCTATCATGGCCGCCGCCGTATACACCATATCGAGCAGCCCGCCGGTCCGGCGGTCGCACGGGACCCGTTCGGGAACCGCGTGGCGCCGGGCGGGCTCGCCACCGAGCCGGCCTGCGCCGGCCCCCACATCAGGCACGCGCGGCCGGTTCCGTTCGAGCGGAGCGGGGTCGCGGCGTGCTTCAAGGCGGCGACGCGGCCGCCCGGCTGCCGGAGGCGGAAACTGCGTCCCGGGGGCTGGATACACGCGTAAAATTACAGTCTTGGCTGCGAAAGGCGCGCTCGCGCGCCGACGCGGCAACAGTCACGTTTAGAGAAGTCGCATTGCGCAGAACAGGGGTGGGACCATCATGAACACCATGCTTTATCCGGAACTTTACAGGTCGCTCGAAGCTGTCCGCTGGGACATGGAGAAGGACATTCCGTGGGACAAGTTCGACGCTTCGCTGCTCACCGACGAGCAGGCGAAGACGATCAAGATGAACGCGATCACCGAATGGTCGGCGCTGCCCGCGACGGAAATGTTCCTGCGCGACAACCAGCACGACAGCGACTTTTCCGCGTTCATGAGCGTGTGGTTCTTCGAGGAGCAGAAGCATTCGCTCGTGCTGATGGAATACCTGCGCCGCTTCCGGCCGGAAATGGTGCCGACCGAAGAGGAACTGCACGCGGTGCGCTTCGAGTTCGATCCGGCGCCGCCGCTCGAGACGCTGATGCTGCATTTCTGCGGCGAGATCCGCCTGAACCACTGGTATCGCTGCGCGGCCGACTGGCACACCGAGCCGGTCATCAAGCACATCTACGAAACGATTTCGCGCGATGAAGCGCGCCATGGCGGCGCCTACCTGCGCTATATGAAGAAGGCGCTGAACAATTGCGGCGACGTCGCGCGCGCGGCGTTCGCGAAGATCGGCGTGCTGATGGCGTCGGCGCGTCGCACCGAGAAGCCGCTGCACCCGACCAACCTGCACGTGAACCAGGCGCTGTTCCCGCGCGACACCGTGCAGTCGCGCCTGCCGGATCCGGAATGGCTCGAGCGCTGGCTCGACGAGCAGATCCGCTTCGACGGCGAGTGGGAAAAGAAGGTCGTCGAACGGATCCTGCACAACCTGTCGATCCTGTTCGAGCGCACGTTCGCGACGGCCCAGGAGCTGAACCGCTACCGCAAGGAAGTCACCGGCCGCCTGCAGTCCGAAAGTGGCCCGTCGTCGGCCGCGCAACCGGCTTGAGGCTGCGCGGCATCGCAGCCGGCGTGAAGCGCCGCCGGTCGCGATCGCCGCAGTGTAGTCCCGCATGAAGCCCGCCCGGCCATCCGGCGGGCTTTTTATCTGGCGCCGCCGTGTTCCGTCGCGACGTGCACCGCGCGCCGCTCTCGCCAACCGAAATTCATCATGTCCGCTACCTTCGAACGAAAGCTGATCACCCGCGACGCCCTGGTTGCCCTGCGCGCTTCGCTGCCTTCGCCCGTCGTGTTCACGAACGGCGTGTTCGACATCCTGCACCGTGGCCACGTCACGTATCTCGCCGATGCGAAGGCGCTCGGCGCATGCCTGATCGTCGGCGTGAACAGCGATGCGTCGGTGCGCATGCTCGGCAAGGGTGACGACCGTCCGATCAACCGCGAGGAAGACCGGATGGCGTTGCTCGCGGCGCTGGAAAGCGTCGACTGGGTCGTGAAATTCGAGGAAAAGACGCCGGTGTCGCTGATCGAGGCCGTCCGTCCGGACATTCTCGTGAAGGGCGGCGACTACGACATGGACGCGCTGCCGGAATCGGCCATCGTGCGCAGCTGGGGCGGGCGTGCGCTCGCGATTCCGTTCGAGCACGACCGCTCGACCACCGCGCTGCTGAAGAAGGTGCGCGCGCAGCAGTCCTGATGCGGGTGCCGCGCCGTCAGGGCGCGGAAGCCGCGAGCGGCTCGGCCGTCACGGCCGGCGGGCCGATCGGACCGCCGATCACGGGCTGATCGCTCGCCTGCGCGAGCGGCATCGCATGCAACGCATCGGGCCGAACCTGCCGGGACAGCACGCCCGGTTCGCGCGGGCCTGCCGCCGGCAGCGGCCCGAACACGCCGCGCACGGCGACGAACGCAAGCAGGTTCGCGAGAATGAGAACAGCGATCAGCCAGCGCAGCATCGTCGACACTCCTCGTCGTTGTTCAGTCGTTCAACCGTTCGGTCGGGCCGGCCGCGCGGCACGCGCGGTGGTTGCCGCCGGCGATCGCACGCGTCGGCCGGGGCGCATGCATGTGCGGCCGGCTGTCTGCATGGGCGCCCGCACCGGCGCCCGCTTTCCATCCTCACCGTGACGAAGCCCGCAGCCGGGCCTGCATCAACGCGGCCGGCGCGATGCCGACCGGTTTCCGTCAATTCTGCGCCGCCGCTTCCGCGGCGATCAACGCAAGCCCCGACAGGATCAGCGCGTCGTGCCGCGTATGCGGCAGCGTCAGCGCGCGCGCGACATCGTCCGCCGCGCCGCCCGCCAGCACGAGCCGCACGGGTGCCTGCCACGCATCGGCGAGATCGCGCCATGCGCGCTCGATCAGCCCCGCCTGCGCGTACAGGCAGCCCGCCGACAGCGAGCGCGGCGTATCGACCTGGAACGGCTCGGCCTGCGCGCCCGCGAGCAGCCCGCTCGCGATGTCGGTGGTCAGCGTCGGCAACTGCGCGGTGTGCGTGCCGAGCGCGCGCATCATCAGGGCCCAGCCCGGCGCGATCAGCCCGCCGGTGAAACGGCCGTCCGCGCGCAGCGCTTCGAGCGTCGTCGCCGTGCCGAACGTCGCGATCAGCAGGTGCTCGCCCGGAAACGCCGCCCGTGCGCCGATCAGGCCGGCCCAGCGATCGCTGCCAAGCTGCTCGGGCGTCGTATAGCCGTTCGTCACGCCGCATTGCGCGGGCCGCGAGCGGATCGTCGTGCGCGCCAGGCCCGGCCAGCGGGCGTCGAGCAGCGCGTCGAGCCGCGCGGCCACGTCGGCGCCCGCGACGTTCGAGATCCATGCGCCATGCGGACGCGGCAGGGCCGACCAGTCGGGATCGGCACCGCCGTCGCGCGTATGGCCGAATGCGCCGGTCTCGACGAGCGTGCGCTGCGCGTCGGCGAGCGCCCACTTGATCCGGCTGTTGCCGGCGTCGATCAACAGATGCGGTTCGTTCATTGCGCTTCGCGCAGCGATATGTCGCCGGCCGCGATCGCCTTGATGCCGTCGGGCGTGTCGAGCAGCAGCTGGCCGGTCGCGTCGATGCCCGTCGCGATGCCGCGCACGCGTTCGACGCCCTGTTCGAGCAGCACGACTTCGCGTCCCGCGTACGCGTGCAGCGCGTGCCAGCGCGGCAAGAACGGCGCGAGCCCGTCGGTGCCGAACTGCGCGAGTGCGGGCGTGAGCGCGTTCAGCGCCGCGGCGAGCGTATCGGTGAGGTTCGCCGATGCGCATGCGGCCGACAACGCGGCCGGCGGCAGCCCGCTCGCGAGCGCCGCTTCGCGCGCACGCAGCGCATCGACCTGCGCGGCGACGGCCTCCGCGCCGCGCACGTTGATACCGAAGCCGATCACGACGGCGGTCGCGTCGGCGGTGGTCCAGACGGTTTCGATCAGGATGCCGGCAAGCTTGCCGACGATGCGCGACGTGCCGTCGTCGGTGGTCGTCAGCAGCAGGTCGTTCGGCCACTTGAGCGCGACGCGCGAGTGAGCGTCGAGCGGCAGCGTGGCGAGCCCTTCCGCGAGCGCGACGCCGATCGCGATGCTGAGGCCGCCGAGCGCATCGACGGGGCGCGGCACGATGCAGCCGACCGAGCACAGCAGTGCGTTGCCGGGCTGCGCGAACCAGGGACGGCCTTGCCGGCCGCGGCCCGCCGTCTGCTCGAACGCGACGCGCACGAGCGGCGCGGGCAGCGCGTTCGCGGTGCGCGGCAGCGCCTTGAGGCGCGTCGCGACGTCGGCGTTGGTCGAGCCGGTGGCGGCGACGATGTCGAGCGGCCACGCGCGCGGCGCGGCGTCCAGGTGCGCCTCGAGCCGGTTGCGCGCGATGTGCGCGTCGCCGGAATCGGGCGTGTCGGAGGAGGTGGGGGCGTTCATGGCGCCTATTGTAGCGACAGGGGGCAGTGCGTGACGGGCGGCGCGCCAGGTCATGCCCGTCGCGCCGCCGCCGCGCGTTCGTGCCCGCGCCGCCGACGCACCGTTACGGCGCGACGACCGGATGCTTCAACGCATGCGCGGTCTCGATCCACTGCGCGTGGAACGCGTCCGCGTCGGGTCGCAGCCCCAGCTCGCCGTTGCGATACGCCATCGCGAGCGTCTGCACGGCTTCCGGCAGCTCGTGCTCGGCCGCACGGCGATACAGCGCGAGCGCGCGCGCCTCGTCGCGCGGCACGCCGCTGCCTTCGCGGTACGCGTTCGCAAGCATGAAATCCGCAGCCGGGATGTCCGCGCGCGACGCGATCTCGAACCAGTGCGCGGCCTGCACCGGATCGGCTGCGACGCCATAGCCGCTGCGATAGATCAGCCCGAGGTAATACGCGGCGGCCGGATCGCCTTGGCCGGCCGCTTCGCCGAGCAGCGTGCGGGCGCGTGCGTAGTCCTTCGGGATGTCGCCGCTGCCGAGCAGCAGCGCCTTGCCGAGTGCCAGCTGCGCACGCCGTGCGGCCGGCGTGTCGGCGTTCGTGTCCGCCTGCGCGGCGGTTTCGAGCCAGCCGCGTCCCTCGTCGCGCAGCCCCGGCTCGCGCGCATCGACGAGCGCGATGCCGAGCGCCGCCTGCGCGTCGCCCGAGCCGCGCCGCGCGAGGGTGCGCAACTGCGCGAGCGCGTGCGGCTCGACGGCCTGCGCGACCATCGCCTGCCATTCGTCGAGCTGCGCGGCGCTCGGCGCGGGGCCGGCGGCGCGCCAGCCGGTCGCAGCGACCACGGCCGCAACGGTCACGGCCGCCGCCGCGAGCAACGCGGCCGGCGGGAGTTTCGCGCGCAGCAGGCGCCGCGCGGCGGTGGTGAAGCCGGCTTCGGCAGGCCGCATCGTCCGGATCGGTTGCATCGCGGGTCTCGTGGTCATTGCGTGAGGTCGATCTCATAGATGGCGAGGTTCTTGCCCGAGCCGTCGTCGGCCGCGACCTGCGTGAGGCCGGTCAGGCCGGCTGCCGCCGCGTCGCCGAGCCGGTTCGGCGCGGACGTGAACTGCACGTGCGCGACCGAGCTCGCCAGCTTCGTGAAGCGCCAGCTGCGCTGCGCGCCGTCCGCCGCGCGCGTGATCGCGCCGCGCTTCTTGATGAACGCGATCAGCACGTCGCGGTTCGCGTCGGGTGATGCGAAGATCGTCTTGCTGCCGTCGAGGCCCGGGAAGTTGCCGCCACCGCTCGCGCGGTAGTTGTTGGTCGCGACGATGAACTGCGCGTTCGGGTCGATCGGCGCGCCCTTGTACGTCAGGTTCCTGATCCGGCTGCCGACCGGCTGCGTGACGTCGATCTCGTAAGTGAGATCCGCGGACGTGAACATGTCGAAGTTGTAGCCGGGGAAGCTGCTGACGAGCGGTTGCACCGTCGCCTTGGTCGGATCGATCGTGTTGAAGCGCTTCGCGGCCGTCTCGAGCCAGTTCTTCACGTCGCTGCCGCTCACCTTCACCGCGTACACGGTGTTCGGATACAGATACAGGTCGGCCGCGTTGTTGATCGCAAGTGCGCCGGGCGCGACGTCGGTGTAGTCGCTGCCGCCGCCGAAGCCGCTCTTGAACGGCGCGCTGACCGACAGCACCGGCAATGACGCGTACTGCGGCAGGTTCGCCTGCACGTAGGTCTTCACGTAATCGGCCTGCGCCTCGTTGACGATCTGGATCGCGCCCGGATCGCCGACGTCCGCGAAGTACGAGTTCATCCGGTAGTCGGTCGAGCCGATCGGCGTCTTCACGTAGTCGATCGTCGCCTGGTGTTCGGCGGCGATCGCGGCGGACACCGACGGATCGGCGGCGACGTAGCTCTTGTCCGCGTTCTGGATCGGCCGCGCCTCGACGGTCGTCTGCGACTTGTCGACGCTCCACGTCTTGCCGTCGAACGTCAGGCCGAGCTTGATCACGCCGAGATGCTTGCCCCAGTAGTTGGCCATCACGGTCGGCACGCCGTTGACGGTGCCCTTCGCCTTGTCGACGCCCGGCAGGTTGAACTGCGCCACGGTGCTGTTCGCGTCCGGGAACACCTGGTGCGAGTGGCCGATCAGCATCGCGTCGATGCCGGGCACCTTCGACAGCCACCAGCTGCCGTTCTCCATGGTCGGCGAATACGCGGTGTTGTCGAGGCCGCCGTGCGAGATCGCGACGACGAGATCGGCGCCCTTCGCGCGCATCTCCGGGATGTACTTCTCGGCCGCTTCCTTCAGGCCGGTCGTGTAGACCTTGCCGTCGAGCCAGCGCTTGTCCCAGCTCATGATCGCGGGCGGCGTGAAGCCGATGATGCCGATCTTCACCGGCGCGCTGACCGTCTTGCCGTCGGGCGCGACGGCCGTCACCGTGCGGGTCAGGATCGTGTACGGCGTGAACAGCGGCGCGTTGGTCTTCGCGCTGATCACGTTCGCGAGCACCTGCGGGAAGTTCGGGCCCGCGCACTTCTTCTGCTGCGCGGGGGCCGGCAGCCCGTCGACGTCGAACGTGTTGCCGGTCACCTGCGACAGGTACGGCAGCCCGTAGTTGAACTCATGGTTGCCGATCCCGCCGCCGTCGAACTTCGCCGCGTTCATCACCTTGTAGATCGCGAGCGTCTGGTCGCAGCCGATCGGGTTCACGAGCGCCTGGTAGTCCGACAGCGCGGTGCCCTGGATCGTATCGCCGTTGTCGAGCAGCAGCGTGTTCGGGTACTGCGCGCGCGCCTGCGCGATCAGCGTCGACACGCGCTCGAAGCCGAGCGACTTGTCGGCGGCGAGCTTGAAATAGTCGTACGACAGCACGTTGGTGTGCAGGTCGGTCGTTTCGAGCAGCGCGAGCGTGGCCGTCGTGCCGGCGGGCGCCTGCGTCTGCGACGACGGCGGGGCGGTGACGTCGTCGCCGCCGCAACCGGCGAGGGCGAAGGCGAGGCTGGCGAGCGCGGCGGCGGCGGTCACGCGGCGGCGGGAAAGCGGGGGGAGACGCATCGATTGTCCTGTTCTGTGTTCTGTTCTATGAATCGCGAGGAGCGCAGCGAAATGGCGGCGCGGGCGCCGACGGCCTGACGTGCGGCGCGTGAGAGTATCGAAAGGAAACGTGACGGAAGAATGAAAGGTCGCGTGCCCGGCACGCCGTTCCGGCGGCGAACCCCGTGCCGTGGCGGGGCGGGCATCCGCAAAGAGGCGCCTCTCGCCCGCCATTTCCGCCGGACGCCGCCGGCTGCGCGCCCCGACGGAAATCCTCACGTCGCGGCGCCGGACGGTTCGCTACAATGGCCGCTGTCATCCTTTTGCAAACAACCCGCCCTTGGACTTCGAGACACCTCCCGGCCTGTTGGTCGACGCCGGCGGCCAGGGCCAGACGGTGCGCCTGACCGGCCAGTGGACCGCGCTCGCGCTCGCACGCAATCGCGGCGAGGTCGCGCGCCGCATCGCGGGCATCGCGTCCGGACGCGTGAACGAATGGGATCTGTCCGGCATCGAGCGGCTCGACCACGTCGGCGGCCAGGCGCTGTGGCGCGTATGGGGCCGCAAGCTGCCGGCGGGCGTCGAGCTGACCGACACGCAGCGCACGATCTTCGAGCGGATCGAACGTCTCGACAGCCAGCGCGAGGCGCCCGAGCGCGTCGTGCGCTTCGATCCCGTCACGCGCCTCGGCCAGGCGATCTTCGCGTTCGGCGAACACCTGCAGGGCGGCATCGCGATGTTCGGCCTCGTGATCCTCGACGCGCTGTCGGTGCTGCGCCGTCCGCAGACGATGCCGTGGAAGGAAACCTCGGCGAACATCTACAGCGCCGGCGCGCAGGCGCTGCCGATCACCGCGCTGGTCGCATTCCTGATCGGCATCGTGCTCAGCTATCTGTCCGCGCAGCAGCTGCAGATGTTCGGCGCGAACCGCTACATCGTGAACATCCTCGGGCTGTCGGTGATTCGCGAACTCGGGCCCGTGCTGTCGGCGATCCTCGTCGCGGGCCGCTCGGGTTCGGCGATCACCGCGCAGATCGGCGTGATGCGCGTGACCGAGGAGCTCGACGCGATGCGCGTGATGGGCATTCCGCACGGGCTGCGGCTGATCCTGCCGCGCGTGCTCGCGCTCGGCGTCGCGATGCCGCTGCTCGTGATGTGGACCAACATCGTCGCGCTGACGGGCGGCGCGCTTGCCGCGAAGTTCGTACTCGGGATCGACGTCAATTATTTCGTGCGCTCGCTGCCGGGCGTCGTGCCGATCGCGAACCTGTACATCGGCCTTGGCAAGGGCGTCGTGTTCGGCATGCTGATCGCGCTGGTCGCATGTCATTTCGGTTTCCGGATCAAGGCGAACTCGCAAAGCCTCGGCGAAGGCACGACGACGTCGGTCGTGTCGTCGATCACGGTCGTGATCCTCGCCGACGCGGTGTTCGCGATCCTGTTCCAGAACGTGGGGCTCGGATGAACGCGTCGAATGAATCGCCGGCCGGTGCCGCGCCGGCCGATGGCGCCAGCGCAGATGCCACGGCAGTCGGCGCGGGCACGGTCGGCATGCCGCCGGCGGCGGCCGCGCATGGCGGCGACCTCGTGATCGAGGTGCGCAACCTGACCAAGCGCTACGGGCGCAACATCATTCACCAGAAGCTCGATTTCGACGTGCGGCGCGGCGAGATCGTCGCGATCGTCGGCGGCTCGGGCTCGGGCAAGACGACGCTCGTGCGGCAGATCCTCGGCCTCGAGCGGCCGACGTCGGGCACGATCAAGGTGTTCGGCGAAGACACGTCGAAGATCGACGACGCGACCGCGCGGATGATGCGCACGCGTTCGGGGATGCTGTTCCAGCAGGGCGCGCTGTTTTCGTCGATGACGGTGTTCGACAACGTCGCGCAGCCGCTGCGCGAGCTCGGCCGCGTGCCGTCGGACCTGCTGCACGACATCGTGATGCTGAAGCTCGAGATGGTCGGGCTGCCGTGCAAGCACGCGTCGAAGATGCCGGCCGCGCTGTCGGGCGGGATGGTGAAGCGGGTCGGCATCGCGCGCGCGATCGCGCTCGAGCCCGAGCTGCTGTTCCTCGACGAGCCGACCGCTGGCCTCGACCCGCAGGCGTCCGACGAATTCGTCGAGTTGATCGCGACGCTGCATCGCACGCTCGGGCTGACCGTCGTGATGGTGACGCACGATCTCGACACGATGGTCGCGCTGTCGACGCGCGTCGCGGTGCTGGCCGATCGCAAGGTGCTGGTCGCGGCGCCGGTCGAGGAGGCCGCGAGCGTCGACCATCCGTTCATCCACGAATATTTCCTGGGGCTGCGCGGGCGCCGCGCACTGCAGGCGCTGCCGCCCGAGCGGCGCGCGAAGCTGCCGAAGGCGGCCCTCGAGCCGGCGCTGTCGAGCGTCGAATTGTAGGAAAGGCAAGAAGCAAGGAACCCGCGAATGGAAAACAAATCACATGCGTTCTGGGCCGGCCTGTTCACGATCGCGCTGACGCTGGCGATCGCGGGCACCGTGTTCTGGTTCAACGTCGACCGGACCGTGCGCGTGCCGTACGACCTGCTCGCGCGCACCAACGTGACGGGCCTGTTCCCGGACGCGGCCGTGCGCTTTCGCGGCCTCGACGTCGGCAAGGTGCAGTCGATCGGCTTCGACCGCACGCACCCGGGCCAGATCCGGATCCGGATTCTCGTCGACCACGATGCGCCGATCACGCAGTCGACCTACGGCAGCCTCGGCTTCCAGGGCGTGACGGGCATCGCGTTCGTGCAGCTCGAGGATACGGGCCGCGACCTGGCGCCGCTGCCGTCGTCGCCGAAGGCGATCGCGCAGATCCCGATGCGGCCGAGCCTGTTCGACCAGATCCAGGAGCGCGGCGACGTGCTGCTGCGGCAGCTCGAACTGGCCGCGAAAAGCGCGAACGCGCTGATGTCGCCCGAGATGCGCGAGCAGTTGCGCGCGACGGCCGAAAGCCTGCAGCACGCGGCCGATGGCGCGACGACGCTGTCGAAGCAGCTCGCGCCGGCTGTGGCCGCGCTGCCGGAAACGATGCACCAGGTCGATCGCGCGATGGCGTCGGCGAACACGCTGCTGCAGCCGAACGGGCCGCTCGTGTCGAACCTGAACAAGGCCGGATCGGCTGCCGAGCAGGTCGGCGTCGCGCTGAACGACCTGAACGCGCGGGTCCAGTACGACACGCTGCCGCGCTTCAACGCGCTGGCCGGCAGCGTCGGCGATGCGTCGCGGCAATTGAAGGACGTCGCCGGTGAACTCGGCCGCAATCCGAGCAGTCTGTTGTTCGGTTCGCCCGGCTCCGCGCCCGGCCCCGGCGAGGCGGGCTTCGTCTGGCCGGGGGCAGGGGCCGCGGCCGGGAAATGAAGCCGATCGTCAGCCCATCGACGTTGATCGGCCGGCCCGGCGCGAGACCGGGCCACGACGCCATCGAAACCGGAAACATCATGCAGGAACATGCCATGCCACGAATCCCTGATCGCGGGCTGCGTCCCGCCGCAACCGCGCTCGCGATGCTGACGCTCGTGTTCGCCGCCGGCTGCGCCGGCAACAGTGCGGCGCTGTCGAACGTCCGCTACGACCTCGGGCCGGCCGCATCGGCCGTCACGGCCGGCACGGGCCCCGCGCTGAAGGTGCTCGACGTCGCCGCGCCCGACGCGCTCGACACGGACAAGTTCGTCTACCGGCTCGCGTATGCGGATGCGCAGCGCATGGCCGTCTATCGCGACAGCCGCTGGATCGCGCCGCCCGCGCAACTGCTCACGCAGCGGCTGCGCGGCGCGTTGTCGTCGCGCGGCGCGGTGCTCGAGGGTTCCGACGGCGTGCGCGCGCCGACGCTCAAGGTCGACCTGAACGAATTCGAGCAGGTGTTCGACGGGGAGTCGAAGAGCCACGGCGCGGTCACCGCGCGCGCGACGCTGGTGCAGGGCGGCAAGGTGCTCGGCCAGCGCACGTTCGTCGCGCGCGCGCCGTCGAGCACGCCCGATGCGGCCGGCGGCGCGCGGGCGCTCGCGGCCGCGAGCGACGAGCTCGTGTCGCAGATCGCCGCGTGGGTCGGCGTGCAGGCGTACGCGGGCAACCCGTGACGCCGCACGCGCAGCCGCGATGAGCGCGCCGGGCACGTCGCGCGCGTCGTCGCTGGCGCGGCAGGCGTTCGCCGCGTATGCGGCGCTCATCGTCTATGCATCGCTGTATCCGTTCGGCGGCTGGGTATCGCTCGGCATCGGGCCGTTCGATTATTTGTTCGCTCCGATGCAGCGTTATGTGACCGCGTTCGACGTGGTCACCAACGTGCTCGGCTACATGCCGTTCGGCGCACTCGGCGTGCTCGCGCTGCATCCGCGCTGGCGCGGCGTGGCCGCGACGCTGATCGTGGGCGGCCTCGGCGTGCTGCTGTCGGGATCGATGGAGGCGCTGCAGACCTACCTGCCGACGCGCGTCGCGTCGAATCTCGACCTCGCGGCCAATGCGCTCGGCGCGCTGCTCGGCGCGGCGCTCGCGGCACCGGCCACCGGCGCGCTGCTCGACCGCGGCGCATTGCGCCGGCTGCGCTTCGCGTGGTTCGAGACCGACGGCGCGACGCCGCTGCTGCTCGCCGCGCTGTGGCCGTTCGCGATCCTGTTTCCGTCGCCGTTCCTGTTCGGCATCGGCGACTGGCCGGCCGCGCTGTGGGAGCGCGCCGACGGCTCGATGCAGGACGCGCTGCTCGCATGGCTGCCGGCCGCGTGGCGCGTGAGCGAATGGCCCGAGCGCGTCGACGGCTGGCTGTCCGACTCCGCGTGGGAAGCCGCGCTCGGCGGGTTGATGCTGTTCGCCGCGCTGGCGATCGCGTCGCTCGCGATGCGTGCCGGCGCGCCGCGCGTGCGGCTCCTGATCGCGTTCGTCGGCGCGACGCTCGCGCTGAAGGCGGCCGCGACCTTCATGCAGTCGAGCACCGGCCTCGTCGTCGTGTGGGCGACGCCCGGCGCGCGGCTCGGCATCGAGCTCGGCTTCGCGGCGGCGCTGCTCGCGTTGCGCGTGCCGGCCGCGTGGCGCGCGCTGCTCGCGGCGCTCGCGCTGCTGGCCGGTGTGGTGCTCGTCAACCTGCTGCCCGTCAACCCGTTCTTCGATTTCACGCTGTCGGGCTGGCGGCAGGGCCGCTACGTGCACTTCAACAGCATCGCGCGCTGGCTTGCGTGGATCTGGCCCTACGCGGCGCTGATCTGGCTCGGTCAGCGGGTCGAGCACGCGTGGCTGCCGGCCGCGCGGCGGCGCTGACGCCGCAGGAGCGGCAACGGGGCCGCGCGGCCGCGCCTCGCGTCGATCGCGGGCAGCCGCGCGCGCCGGTCGCTATAATCGACCGCACATCCGTTGCCGCGCGCAACGGCAATCGCCCTTCTTTCCGCCCGGCACCGCACCGGGCCGCTCGTCACCATCATGGATTCCTACTACCAGCACCACGTCTTTTTCTGCCTGAATCAGCGCGATCCGGGCGCCGAGCGTCCGAGCTGCGCGCAATGCGATGCGCAGACCATGCAGGAGTACGCGAAAAAGCGCGTGAAGGAACTCGGCCTCGCGGGGCCCGGCAAGGTGCGCATCAACAAGGCCGGCTGCCTCGACCGCTGCGAGGAAGGGCCGGTGATGGTCGTGTATCCGGAAGGCACGTGGTACACGTACGTCGACCAGGCTGACATCGACGAGATCGTCGAATCGCACCTGCGCGACGGCAAGGTCGTCGACCGCCTGAAGATCTGAGCGGGCCCGCCGAATGAACGTTCATACGCAGAAGTCGCTGATCCCTGGCCCGGTCGGGCAGATCGAAATCGCGGTCGACCTGCCCGACGCCGTGCGCGAAGGCGGCGCCGCGCCGCGCGGCATCGCGCTCGTCGCGCATCCGCATCCGCTGTTCGGCGGCACGATGGACAACAAGGTCGCGCAAACGCTCGCGCGCACGCTGGTCCAGCTCGACTACGTGGTGTACCGGTCGAACTTCCGCGGCGTCGGCGCGACCGAGGGCGTGCACGACAACGGCATCGGCGAGGCCGACGACCTGCTCGCCGTGCTCGCGCACATGCGCGCGCAGCCCGCCTATGCGGACCTGCCGCTCGTGCTCGCGGGCTTCTCGTTCGGCACTTTCGTGCTGTCGCACGTCGCGAAGCGGTTGCGCGACGCGGGCGAGACGATCGAGCGGATGGTGTTCGTCGGCACGGCCGCGAGCCGCTGGCAGGTCGCCGACGTGCCGGAGAACACGCTCGTGATCCACGGCGAAACCGATGACACGGTGCCGATCGGATCGGTCTACGACTGGGCGCGGCCGCAGGAACTGCCGGTCGTCGTGATCCCCGGCGCCGAGCATTTCCTGCATCGCAAGCTGCACGTGCTGAA
The DNA here is from genome assembly GCF_003858025.1 of Burkholderia sp. Bp9004. Taxonomy (NCBI): domain Bacteria; kingdom Pseudomonadati; phylum Pseudomonadota; class Betaproteobacteria; order Burkholderiales; family Burkholderiaceae; genus Burkholderia; species Burkholderia sp. Bp9004. The sequence goes on from NZ_QTQD01000008.1 coordinate 99,465, forward strand.
GCGCATCATCGTCGACGCGTGGCGTTGATCCGCTGAACCCGGCGTGCGCCGCCGCCGCCGCACGACCGCGATGCCGCCGCGCGCGCGACATCGCGCCGCGCCGTGTCACGACACGATCGCACATGCCCGCTCCAGCGCGGCGCAACCCGGCTTGCACGGCGCCTGCGCACGCCTTTCGCGCGGCTTCGCGCACGATTCTCCCGAGCGAAGCCGCGCTATCCTCCCGAAGCCTCGGTGTGGCCACCTGAGCCATGGTTCGCGAAAACGCCGTTCGCGGCCACGTATAATGGCCGCATTTCGCGTCGCCCGCGGCCCGGCCGGGCCGATGCGGCGCTCGTTTCGCCGCCTGTCCGCCCGCTCGCGACGGCCGCGAACCGAACGCGTCCGCACGAGTCCAACCGGCGCGTTTCGCGCCGTCCGACGCAGTCGGACGAACGCCGGAACGCTCGCCGCCTTGCCGTTCAACCCCTGCGCGTTTCGCGCCGCACTTTCTGCCACCAGCCTGAATCGATCATGCGTCTGTCTCCCCAAGGCCTCAAGTCCCTCGCTTCTTCCATCGCCTTCGGCACCGCCGCGCGCAACGTCGCGCTGGGCGTGATGCTGCCCGTCGCACTCGCGTCGACGATCCTCGTCGCCGAGGCGAAGCCGGCCGCCAAGGCAAAGGCCGCGCATGCCGCGCCGGCCGCCGCCACCGAGCAGTTCACCGGCGCGCCCGCGACGTTCATGCCGGGCGCGGTGCCGCCGCCGGGCGTGAACGCGCGCTCGTGGGTGCTCGTCGATGCGACGAGCAACACCGTGCTCGCATCGGGCAACGCCGACGAACGCGTCGAGCCCGCGTCGCTGACGAAGCTGATGACGGCCTACCTGGTGTTCGAGGCGCTCGACAAGAAGAAGATCTCGATGGAGCAGATCGTCACGCCGAGCGAAGCGGTGCGCCGCGTCGGCCGCGACGAGTCGCGCATGTTCATCGAGGCGAACAAGCCGGTGTCGGTGCACGATCTCGTATACGGGATGATCATCCAGTCGGGCAACGACGCCGCGATCGCGCTGGCCGAACTGGTCGGCGGCAGCGAAGGGCAGTTCGTCACGATGATGAACGACGAGGCGGCGCGCCTCGGCATGAAGGGCACGCACTTCGCCGATGTGAACGGCATGCCCGACCCGAACCACTACACGACGGCCGGCGACCTCGCGAAGCTGTCCGCGCACCTGATCCGCGATTTTCCGCAGTACTACAGCATCTTCTCGGAGAAGGAATTCAAGTACAACAACATCCGCCAGGGCAACCGCAACCGCCTGCTGTGGCTCGATCCGACGGTCGACGGCCTGAAGACGGGCCATACGCAAGCGGCCGGCTATTGCCTGATCGCGTCGGCCAAGCGCGCGATCCCGGGTGTAGACAGCCAGCGCCGTCTCGTGTCGGTGATGATGGGCGAGCAGAAGGAAGGCGAGCGCACGCAGGACAGCATGAAGATGCTGAACTACGGCTATAGCGCGTTCGACGCGGTGCGCCTGTTCAAGGGTGGCCAGGCGATGTCGACGCCGCGCATCTACAAGGGCAAGGAAAACACCGTGCAGGTCGGCGTGAAGGGCGACCAGTGGGTGACCGTGCCGCGCGGCCTGGGTGACAAGGTCAAGCCGGAAGTCGAGGTCAACGCGCCGCTGATCGCGCCGCTCGCGGAAGGCCAGCAGGTCGGTACCGTGAAGATCGTCGCCGACGGCAAGACGCTGTCGGAGTTCCCGGTCGTCGCGCTGCAGGCGGTGCCGGAAGCGGGTATCTTCGGTCGTATCTGGGACTCGATCCTGCTGATGTTCAGCAAGAAGAAGTAAGCACGACGGGCCTTTGTTTTCACGACTTCATCCCCATCTGTCATAGCCATGAGCCAAGCCGAATTCGAACCGATCGTCTACCTCAGCGTGTCGTCGCAGGAGGAGCTGGTGCCGCTGTCGCAAGCCCGGGTGCCGGTGCTCGACCGCGGGTTCATCTTCGGCGATGGCGTGTATGAAGTCGTCCCCGTTTATGCGCACGACGGCGCACACGTGCCGTTCCGGATCGAACAACATCTGGAGCGGCTCGCGCGCAGCCTGAAGAAGATCGGCATCGACGATCCGCATGACGCGGCCGGCTGGCGCGCGTTGATCGAGCGCGTGGTCGCCGCGAACGCCGAAGGCCTCGGCGACGGCCATGCGCTCGTCTACCTGCAGGTGACGCGCGGCGTCGCGAAGCGCGGCCATGCGTTCCCGGCGAACGCGGTGCCGACGGTGTTCGTCATGACGAACCCGCTGCGGCTGCCGTCGGAAGAGGAACGCGCGCGGGGCGTGCGCTGCGTGACGGCGGAGGATCGCCGTTGGCTGCATTGCGACATCAAGTCGATTTCGCTGCTCGGCAACGTGCTGATGGCGCAGCATGCGGCCGAACGCGACGCGTTCGAGACGATCCAGCTGCGCGACGACAACGTGACCGAAGGTTCGTCGTCGAACGTATGGATCGTGAAGAACGGCGAGCTGATGGCGCCGCCGCGCAGCAACAGGATCCTTGAAGGGATCCGCTACGCGCTGGTCGAGCAGCTGGCCGAGGAGTGCGGCATTCGGTTCGTCGCGCGCGAGATCAGCGAGGTCGAGTTGCGTTCGGCGGACGAGATCATGATCACGTCGGCCACGAAGGAAATTTTGCCCGTCACGTCGCTCGACGATCTGCCCGTGCAGGGCGGCAAACCGGGCCCCGTGTTCGCGGCGTTGTACGACGCATACCAGCGTGCGAAGGCACGCGAGTTTGAACAGTTTGACCTAACCCGGAGAAAATGATGAGCGAACCGACCAAAACCATCGAGGTCACCGGCGCGATCGATACCCGGAAGGAGTCGCTGCTGGAGTTTCCGTGCGATTTCCCGATCAAGATCATGGGCAAGGCGCACCCGGAATTCAAGGACACGATCTTCAAGGTCGTGGCCGTCCACGACAACGAGATCGACGTCGAGAAAATCGAGGAGCGTGCATCGAGCGGCGGCAACTACACCGGCCTCACGATCACCGTGCGCGCGACCAGCCAGCAACAGCTCGACGACATCTACCGCGCACTGACCGGCCATCCGATGGTCAAGGTCGTGCTCTGAGCGCCGCTTTCCACCCGCCTTCCTGCGCGCACTCGGCGGGGGTCTTCCCCGCCGCGCGCCGCGCGTCCAGCTCGTCGCACAGCAGCTTGTATTCGGCGACTTCCTGAAGCAGCCAGGTCCTGAACGCCTGCACGCGCGGCGTGTTCAGGAGCGGCGGCGGGCACACGAAAAAATAGTGCCACGGGCTCTGCCCGTCGATGTCGAACAGGCGCACGAGGCGCCCGTCCAGCAGGTCGTGCACCGCGAGCGAGCGGCGCACCAGCGCGATGCCCTGGCCGTCGATCGCGGCCAGCAACAGGTTCGACGAATCCTGGTACAGAATCCCCCGTTTCGGCTCGGTCAGCGTATCGAGCCCGGCCGCGTCGAACCACGGCCGCCACAGCTCGTCGTCCGAGCGCAGCAGCTTGTAGTGCACGAGATCGGCGGGCGTCTGCGGCAGCTTGCCGCCGTTCAGCGTCGGCGAGCACGCCGGAAAGAACACCTCCTCGAACAGCGGCTCGACATGCAGCCCCGGATAGCTGCCCGAGCCGAACCGGATCGCGAGGTCGACGTCGTCGCGCGCGAAATCGGTGAGCGAGTTGGTCGACTGCAGCTCGACGTCGATTTCCGGATGCCGCTCGATGAACGTGCCGATGCGCGGCGTGATGAAGCGTGCGGCGAACGACGACAGCATCGACACCACCAGCCGTCGGCTGCGGTCGCTTGCGCGCACCTCGCGCGTCGCATCGGCGATCACCATCAGCGCGCTGCGGACCTGCTGCGCGTAGCGCATGCCGGCGTCGGTCAGGCACAGCCGCTTGCCGTTGCGCGTGAACAGCTGCACGCCGAGCTCCTCCTCGAGCGCGCGAACCTGGTGACTGACCGCGCCGTGCGTGACATACAGCTCGTCGGCGGCGCGGGAGAAATTCTCGTGGCGGGCGGCGGCTTCGAACGCGCGAATCGCGTTCAGCGCAGGCAGCTGGCGGAGGTCCATTTGCTAATTTTCCTCACATCGACGTGAAAATTGGTCGTTTGGTCGAGTGCCTTCAAATGACTACGATTGTAGCCATCGAAGCATTTATTGGCGGAGTCGATCATGCAAGAAATTTCTTCAAGCATCACCTTCGAAATTCCCGCGGGCGAAACCGTGCCGATGAAGGTGCAGCGCAGCACCCGCCTGACGGTGCAGTGCGGGCCGGTATGGGCGACGCGCAGCAATGACGTCGAAGATTACTTCCTGGTCGACGGCGAGACGCTCCGGCTGCATCGCGGCGAGCGGCTGTGGCTCAGTGCGGAAGGCCGGCAGGGCGCGCAGGTCGCGTTCTCGGTGTCGCGGCCGGCCGGGGAAGTCGCGCGCGGCGCGCTCGCACGGCTGCGCAATCGCGTGAATGCGCTGCTCCACGACGGCTGGCGCACCGTCTGACGGGCCTTTCCTCCGACGGATACTCGCGATCCGTCCCCTTCCAGAGCCGGCGAGACGCATGGGTTTTCGGTAAACTACCGGTCATGTCCGTCTCGCCGGTTGCCATCGTGTCCACGCCTGTCGCTGTTTCCGAATCGCCCGCCGGGTCTCCGGTTCAGCCCGTCGTGCCGGTCACCGTGCGCTGGCGGGGCAGCGAGGCCTACGAGACGAGCTTCGACGCGATGCGCGCGTTCACCGACACGCGCACGGCCGACACCGGCGACGAAATCTGGGTCGTCGAGCATCCGCCCGTCTACACGCTCGGCCAGGCCGGCGACCCGGCCCACCTGCTGGTGGCCGACAGCGGCGTGCCGCTCGTGAAGGTCGACCGCGGCGGGCAAATCACCTACCACGGCCCCGGCCAGATCGTCGTCTACCTGCTGCTGGACCTGCGCCGGCGCAAGCTGATGGTGCGCACGCTCGTGACGAAGATCGAGGAGGCCGTGATCGAAACCCTCGCGGCGTATAATCTCGCTTCGGTCCGCAAGGCGGGCGCGCCGGGAATCTACGTGGCATCCGGCGTGCACGAGGGCGCGAAGATCGCGGCCCTCGGCCTGAAGATCCGCAACGGCTGCAGCTATCACGGCCTGAGCCTGAACGTGAAGATGGATCTGCGCCCGTTTCTCGCGATCAACCCGTGCGGCTATGCCGGACTGGAAACCGTCGACATGGCGAGCCTCGAGGTTGCCGCCGACTGGAACGACGTCGCCCACACGCTGGTGGGGCGTCTGATCGCCAACCTCGACGGCGAATCCGCGGCCGCCGACAAGCCGCAGGCACTGGAACAATCGAATGACTGACGTTACCGCTTCCCCCGCACCGGCCGATTCGGCCGCGACCCCTGCCTACGATCCGACCGCCAAGCAGAAGGCGCAGGCGAAGACGGCGCGCATCCCGATCAAGGTCATTCCGATCGAGAAGCTGAAGAAGCCGGAATGGATCCGCGTGAAGGCGGCCACCGGCAGTTCGCGCTTCAACGAGATCAAGACGATCCTGCGCGAGCACAACCTGCACACCGTGTGCGAGGAAGCGAGCTGCCCGAACATCGGCGAATGCTTCGGCAAGGGCACCGCGACGTTCATGATCATGGGCGACAAGTGCACGCGCCGCTGCCCGTTCTGCGACGTCGGCCACGGCCGTCCCGATCCGCTCGACGCGGATGAACCGAAGAACCTGGCCCGCACGATCGCCGCGCTGAAGCTCAAGTACGTGGTGATCACGAGCGTCGACCGCGACGACCTGCGCGACGGCGGCGCCGCCCACTTCGTCGAGTGCATCCGCGAAACGCGCGCGCAGTCGCCGGAAACGCGCATCGAGATCCTGACGCCGGACTTCCGCGGCCGTCTCGACCGCGCGATCTCGATCCTGAACGCGGCACCGCCCGACGTGATGAACCACAACCTCGAGACGGTGCCGCGCCTGTACAAGGAAGCGCGCCCGGGTTCGGACTACGCGCACTCGCTGAAGCTCCTGAAGGACTTCAAGGCGCAGCATCCGGACGTCGCGACGAAGTCGGGCCTGATGGTCGGCCTCGGCGAGACCGAAGAGGAAATCCTGCAGGTGATGCGCGACCTGCGCGCGCACGACGTCGACATGCTGACGATCGGCCAGTACCTGCAGCCGTCCGAGCACCACCTGCCGGTGCGTGCGTACGTGCATCCGGATACGTTCAAGATGTACGAGGAAGAGGCGTACAAGATGGGCTTCACGCACGCGGCCGTCGGCGCGATGGTGCGGTCGAGCTATCACGCCGATCTGCAGGCGCATGGGGCAGGGGTGGTCTGAGCGCCATTGGCCTGTTCCGCAGAAGTCATGCAGTCGAAAAAAGCCCGCAGCGATGCGGGCTTTTTCGTTGCTGCGGCTGCCGCCCGCGCGTTCGCACGACAATCGCCACCCGACCGGATGCCCGATCCGGTCGAACGTGGAAAGCAAAGCTGAAACGGCATCGATAGCTTCGCAGGATAAGTTCGCTCCCGCCGCGCGCAAAGCTCGTAAAGTCGGCTCTCCCGCAGCAATGCCCGCATTCGAAGGAGAGCCGCATGTCCCGTTTCAGCTTCATCCGCCGCGCCGCCGTCGCGCTGACCGCCTTTGCCGCGCTGGGCGCGGCGCACGCCGAATCGCGCGAAGTCGTGATCGCGTACCAGGACATGGTCGTGCCGTGGCGCTACGCGCAGGCAAGCGGTGAAGTCGAAAAGGCGACCGGCTACAAGGTCACGTTCCGCAAGCTCGACAGCGGCGCCGACGTGATCCGCGCGCTCGCGTCGGGCTCCGTGCAGCTCGGCGAGGCCGGGTCGAGCCCGATCGCGGCCGGCCTGTCGCAGGGGCTCGATATCTCGCTGTTCTGGGTGCTCGACAACATCAACGACGCCGAGGCGCTCGTCGCGCGCAACGGCTCGGGCGTCACGAGCATCGCGGCGCTGAAGGGCAAGAAGATCGGCGTGCCGTTCGTGTCGACGTCGCATTTCCATACGCTCGTCGCGCTGCAGGCCGCCGGCGTGAATCCGAACGACGTGAAGATCGTCAACCTGCGTCCGCCCGAAGTCGCGGCCGCGTGGGCGCGCGGCGACATCGACGCGACCTATATCTGGGATCCCGTGCTCGCGAAGGTCAAGCAGTCGGGCACCGTGCTGACGACGTCCGGTCAGGTTGCGAAAGAAAGTGGCAAGGCGACGTTCGACGGCTTCGTCGTGAGCCGCAGGTTCGCGCGCGAGAACCCCGAGTTCGTCACGCGCTTCGTGAAGGTGCTCGCGTCCGCCGACGCCGATTACCGCGCGCACGCGGCCGCGTGGAAGGCCGGTTCGCCGCAGGTCGCGGCGGTCGCGAAGGTGTCGGGCGCGAACGTGCAGGACGTGCCCGCGAGCCTTGCGCTCTACGCGTTCCCGACGCCGGCCGAGCAGGCGTCGCCGACCTGGCTCGGCGGCGGTGCGCAGTCGGGCGCCGCGAAGTCGCTCGCGGCTACTGCCACCTTCCTCAAATCGCAAGGCACGATCCAGACGGTGCTCGCCGACTACTCGGTCGGCGTCGATCCGCAGTTCGTGCAGAAGGCCGCGCGCTGAGCGCGGCGCATCAGGCGACTCAGGCCACTCATCGCGGAGCCCTCGATCATGAGCACGCTGGAAGTCCGTCAGGTATCGGTCGCCTATCCGGGCGAACGCGGTCGGACGACGACGCAGGCGCTCGCGCGCGTCGACCTGCGCATCGATTCCGGTGAATTCGTCGTCGCGCTCGGCGCGTCGGGGTGCGGGAAGACGACGCTGCTGAACTGCATGGCCGGCTTCGTCGCGCCGACGACGGGCGACGTGCGCGTCGACGGCGTACCGGTCGCCGGCCCCGGCGCCGATCGCGGCGTCGTATTCCAGAAATACGCGTTGCTGCCATGGCTCGACGTGCTCGACAACGTCGCGCTCGGGCTGCGCTTCGCACGCGTGTCGAAGGCCGAACGCCAAGCGCGTGCGACGGAGATGCTCGCGCTGGTCGGCCTCGAGCGCCATGCGCATGCGCGCGTGTACGAACTGTCCGGCGGGATGCAGCAGCGCGTCGGCATCGCGCGTGCGCTCGCGAGCGATCCGCGCGTGCTGCTGATGGACGAGCCGATGGGCGCGCTCGACGCGATGACGCGCGGCACGATGCAGGCGCTCGTCCTCGACGTATGGGCGCGCACGGGCAAGACGGTGTTCTTCATCACGCACGACGTCGAGGAGGCGCTGTTCCTCGCGACGCGTCTCGTCGTGATGACGCCCGGCCCCGGCCGCATCGCGGAAACCTTCGAGCTGCCGTTCGCGCGGCGCTACGTCGAATCGCGCGATGCGCGCGCGGTGAAGTCGTCGCCGGAATTCATCGCATGGCGCGAGCGGCTGATCGCGTATCTGCATCGCGACGAGGCGGTCGGGGAGACCGCGTGATGCACGAGTTCGCGCGGCAGGGCGCGTCCGTCGGGCGCGGCCGGATCAGTACTTTGCACAGGCAGGACGACATGAGCACGCAGGATTCCTGGGTGGCCGATCGAGCGGCCGGAAGGTTCGAGCAGGACGAGCGCACGACGCGGCGCAAGGCGGCGCGGCCGTCACGCCGCTACCGGTTGCCGGGCCAGGGAAAAACCGCAGGGCTCAGCGCGGCGACGGTCGCGGCGCTGGCCGTGCTGTGGTGGGTCGCGACGCATCGGCAGTGGTTGCCGCCGCTGTTCCTGCCCGCGCCGGAAGCGGTGTGGGCGGCATTCGTCGACGCGTGGCACGGCCGCATCCAGGGCGGCCTGCCGCTGTCCGAGCATCTGCTGTGGAGTGCCGCGCGCGTGTTCGGGGCGTTCCTGCTCGCCACCGTGGCCGGCGTGCCGGCCGGCGTCCTGATGGGCGTGAGCCGTGTCGCGCGCGGCGTGCTCGATCCGCTGCTGGAGTTCTACCGGCCGCTGCCGCCGCTCGCGTACCTGCCACTCGTCGTGATCTGGTTCGGCATCGACGAGACGGCGAAGCTGGTCGTGATCTTCCTCGCGTGCTTCGCGCCGATCGCGATGGCCGCCCGTGCGGGCGTGCGTGCGGCGACGGTCGAGCAGATCAACGCCGCATATTCCCTCGGCGGCAGCTTCGCGCAGGTCGTGCGCCACGTCGTGCTGCCGGCCGCGCTGCCGGAAATCCTCACCGGCCTGCGGATCGCGATCGGGTTCGGCTGGACGACGCTCGTCGCGGCCGAGATGGTCGCCGCGACGGCCGGGCTCGGGCAGATGGTGCTCAATGCGTCGAGCTTCCTGCGCACGGATATCGTCGTGATGGGCATCCTGATCATCGGCGCGATCGCGTGGCTGTTCGATCTCGCGATGCGATGGGTCGAGCGGCGGATCGTGCCGTGGAAAGGGCGCGGATGACACGCAGCAGGCGGCGCATGCGCGCCGCCTCTGCCGGCTGCCTTCAATCCCCCATCGCGATCCCTTCGCGCCGCGGGTCGGCGCCGCCGAACCACACCGTCTGCCCCTGCACGTTCAGCCGCTGGATCCCCTGCAGTCCCGAATTCATCTCGACGACCTGCACGTCGTGCCCGCGCCCCTTCAGCCCGTCGACGAGCGCGTCCGACACGCGGCCGCGCTCGAGCTGCGTCGGCCCGTTCATCGACCCGACGTTCGGCAGCGCGATCGCCTGCTGCATCGTCATCCCCCAGTCCATCACGCCGATCAGCGTCTTCGCGACGTGGTTGATGATCGCGGGGCCGCCGGCCGAACCGACGATCATGGTCACCTGCTTCGTCTTCTTGTCGAACACGAGTTCCGGCGCCATCGACGAGCGCGGCCGCTTGCCCGGCTGCACGCGGTTCGCGACGGGCCGGCCGTTCTCGCTCGCCACGAACGAGAAATCGGTGAGCTGGTTGTTCAGCATGAAACCGCGCACCATCAGCCGCGAGCCGAATGCGTCCTCGACGCTGGTCGTCATCGACAGTGCCTGGCCGTAGCGGTCGACGATGGCGATGTCGGACGTCGACGGCATGTCGGGGCTGCGGTCGTCGGCCAGCGCGAGCGTCGCGCCCTGCGGCGTGCCGGCCTGCGCGACGCCCATGCTCGTGTCGCCGATCAGGCGCGCGCGCTGCGCGAGATAGGTCTTGTCGGTGAGGCTCGCCCAGTTGCCGCCCGGCAGCGGCGCGAAATCGGGATCGGCGACATAGCGCGCGCGGTCCGCATACGCGAGGCGTCCGGCCTCGCTGAACAGGTGCGCGGCGAACGGCGTCGGCTCGTAGCCCAGCTCGGTCCGCACCGGCTTCTGCGCGCCGATCTGCTGCCAGTCGGGCATCGCCTCGAGGATGCCGAGCATCTGCGCGACCGCGAGTCCGCCCGACGACGGCGGCGGCATCCCGCACACCACCGAGCGCCGGTAGTCGGCGCACAGCGGCGCGCGCACCTTCGCCTTGTAGTGCGCGAGATCCTGCAGCGACAGCAGGCCCGGGTTGGTCGGGTGCTTGCGCACCTTCGCGACGATGTCGCGCGCGATCGCGCCGGTGTAGAACGCGTTCGCGCCGCGCTCGGCGATCTGGCGCAGCACGGTCGCGAGCGCGGGGTTCTTCAGCACCGTGCCGGCCGTCTTCGGCGTGCCGTCCTTGTTGTAGAAGTACGCACGCGCGGCCGGGTCGTTCTTCAGGTACCGGTCGTTCGCGATCAGCATCGCCAGGCGCGGGCTGATCGTGAAGCCGTGCTCGGCGAGCCGGATCGCGGGCTGGAACAGCCGGCGCCACGGCAGCTTGCCGTGCGCACGGTGCGCGGTGTCGAGCATGCGCAGCACGCCCGGAGTGCCGACCGAGCGACCGCCGACGACGCCTTCGTAGAAGCCCATCGGCTGGCCGGTCGGCCCGTAGAACAGGCGGTCGGTCGCGGCGGCCGGCGCGGTTTCGCGGCCGTCGTACGCCTGCGTCGCACGGCCGTCGAAGTACAGCATGAACGCGCCGCCGCCGATCCCCGACGATTGCGGCTCGACCAGCGCGAGCACCATCTGCGTCGCGATCGCGGCGTCGATCGCGGTGCCGCCGGCCTTCAGCATCTCGTAGCCGGCCTGCGTCGCGAGCGGGTTCGCGGCCGCGATCATGAAGTGCTGCGAGGTCCAGCCCGGCTTGTCGGTCCAGCCGGACGACTGTTCCGGCGCGTGAACGCCGGGCAGCGGCACCGCGGCACCCGACGCGGCGGCGACCGGGACGACGGCGCCCGACGGCGCGGACGGGGACGTGCAGCCGGCGCTGAACGTGACGAGCGCGGCGAGCGTGACGTGCGCGAGCGCGGCAACGGGCGTCCAGGGACGCGAATGCGGACGAATCCGGTCGAACATTGAACCCTCGGCAACAGTGAATTCGAAGGAGGCAGCGTGTGCGCGGCACGCGCTCCGCACGGGCGGCGCGCTATTGTCGCCGCGCGGCCGGCGGGTTGTCACCCGACAGGAAACCCTGACGCATCCCGTCCGGCCCGCCCCGGCCGGTCTTTCCGGCCTGTTCGAGGATGAACTCTATGAACGTCGCGGTCGCGCGCGTGTGGTGCCGGTTCGGCATGTAGAGCATGTACATGTGCGTGCCGAAGATGCTGAGCCGGTACGCGTCGAGCGACGTGACGACGATGCCGCGCCGCATGTCGTCCTGCATCACGTAGTCGGGCACGATGCCGACGCCGATCCCGGCGAGGATCGCCTGGCGCAGGAACAGGAAGTTCTCCGAAATCAGCGTGGGTTCGAGCAGCACCTCGTGGCGCTCGTCGCCGAGATACGCGGCGATCCGCAGCTGCCGCCCCAGCACCGTCGCGGTGACGACCGGCGCGGCGGCCAGCGCCTCGAGGCTCGCGGGCATCCCGTGCGCGGCCGCGAACGCGGGCGACGCGCACGCGACGTAGCGCACCGCGCCCATGTCGCGCGCGACGAGGTTCTGAGGTGGCTCGGACATCACGCGGATCGCGATGTCGACTTCGTCGCGCATCAGGTCCTCCACGCGATTCTCGAACACGACGTCGAGCACGATGCCCGGATGCAGGCGCTTGAACGCGAGCAGCCACTCCGACATCACCATCTGCCCGTAGCCGCTCGGCACCGACAGCCGCACGCGGCCCTGCAGGTCCTGGCCGAGCGTCGTCACCGATTCCTGCGCGGCGAGCAGTTCGTTGCGGATGCGCCGGCCGTGCTCGTACAGCTTCAGCCCGATCTCGGTCGGCTCGATGCGGCGCGTCGTGCGACGCACGAGCTGCTGGCCGATCGAGCGTTCGAGCTGGTTCAGCCGGTAGCTGACGTTCGCGCGGCTCATCTTGAGCCGCTGCGCGGCCTTGCTCAGATTGCCCGCGTCGAGGATCTCGACGAGCAGCGTCAGCGCGTTCAGGTCCATGCCCGGTGTCTCCCGATCCGGCCCGTTTAACGGTCCGAAAACATTCAATGTCAAGTCAGACTTGACAGCTTGTAAAGGCGCGCGGGAATTGTCAATAAATCTCGATCAATCGAGAATCGAGTCATGCCCGGCAAACACGCCGGATCGTTTGCCGCCGCGCGGCACCCGGCTCGGGAGCCGGCACCGCTCGCCGGCCCGACGACCGGTTCCGCCGGCGCGGCGCACCGCACTGGAGACACGATGAATTCACCCGCTTCCACCGAACCATCCCGAGCCGGCACCGTCACGCGCGAACGGCGCGACAAGGTGCTCGTCGTCACGATCGACCATCCGCCCGTCAACGCGCTGTCCGCCGACGTGCGGCGCGGTCTCGCCGACGCGCTCGACGCCGCGCAGGCCGACGACGCGATCCGTGCGGTGCTGATCGTCGGCGCCGGCCGCAACTTCATCGCGGGCGCCGACATCCGCGAGTTCGGCAAGCCGCCGGTGCCGCCGTCGCTGCCGGACGTGTGCGAACGGATCGAGTCGAGCGCGAAGCCGGTCGTGGTCGCGCTGCACGGCGCGACGCTCGGCGGCGGCCTCGAGGTCGCGCTCGCCGCGCATTACCGGCTGGCGGTGCCCGGCGCGAAGCTCGGCCTTCCCGAAGTCACGCTCGGCCTGCTGCCCGGCGCGGGCGGCACGCAGCGCACGCCGCGCCTGATCGGCGCGAAGGCCGCGCTCGACCTGATGCTGACGGGGCGTCACGCGAGCGCCGACGAAGCGCTCGCGCTCGGCCTCGTCGATCGCGTCGCGCACAGCGACGACACGCTCGCCGAAGGTCTCGCCTATGCGCAGGAGCTCGTGTCGCTCGGCGCGCCGGCGCGGCGCACGCGCGATGCGCAGGGGCTTGCCGATCGCGCGGCCGCGCAGGCCGCGATCGACGCGGCGCGCGCCGACCTGCCGAAGAAGTCGCGCGGCCTGTTCTCGCCGGCGAAGATCGTCGATGCGGTCGAGGCCGCGCTCACGCAGTCGTTCGATGCGGGGATGAAGCTCGAACGCGGCCTGTTCCTGCAATGCATCGACAGCCCGCAGCGCGCGGGCCTCGTGCATGCATTCTTCGCGGAACGCGAGGCGGCCAAGGCGCCCGAGGCGCGCCGCGCGAGCGCGCGTGCGGTCGAGCGGATCGGCGTGGTCGGTGGCGGCACGATGGGCGCGGGCATCGCGGTCGCGGCGCTCGATGCCGGGCTGCCCGTGACGATGATCGAGCGCGACGAAGCGTCGCTCGCGCGCGGCCGCGCGCATGTCGAGAAGGTGTACGACGGCCTCGTCGCGAAGGGGCGGATGACGCCGGCCGCGCACGCGGCGCGGCTCGCGCGCTTCAAGGGCAGCACCTCGTATGACGCGCTCGCGCAGGCCGACGTGGTCATCGAAGCCGTGTTCGAGGACATGGGCGTGAAGAAGGCGGTGTTCGCGGAACTTTCGCGCGTGTGCAAGCCGGGTGCGGTGCTCGCGACCAACACGTCGTATCTCGACATCGACGAGCTGGCCGCCAGCGTCGACCGGCCGTCCGACGTGATCGGCCTGCATTTCTTCTCGCCGGCCAACGTGATGAAGCTGCTCGAGATCGTCGTGCCGGCGCGCGTGAGTGCGGATGTCGTCGCGACCGCGTTCGCGCTGGCCAAACAGCTGAAGAAGACGCCGGTACGCGCCGGCGTGTGCGACGGCTTCATCGGCAACCGGATCCTCGCGGTCTATCGCACCGCCGCCGATTATCTGATGGAAGATGGCGCGTCGCCGTATCAGATCGATCGCGCGGTGCGTGAATTCGGCTTCCCGATGGGGCCGTTCCAGGTCGTCGACCTCGCGGGCGGCGACATCGGCTGGGCGACCCGCAAGCGCCGCGCGGCGACGCGCGACCCGCGCGCGCGCTACGTGGAGATTTCCGACCGGCTGTGCGAGCGCGGCTGGTTCGGGCAGAAGACCGCGCGCGGCTACTACCTGTATCCGGACGGCGCGCGCGTCGGCACGCCGGACCCGGAAGTCGAGGCGATCGTCGCCGACGAGCGCGCGAAGAAGGGCATCGCGCCGCGCACGTTCACCGACGACGAGATCATGCGCCGCTACCTCGCCGCGATGATCAACGAAGGCGCGAACGTCGTGCACGAGAAGATCGCGCTGCGCCCGCTCGACGTCGACGCGGTGTTCCTGTACGGCTACGGCTTCCCGCGCTATCGCGGCGGCCCGATGCACTACGCGGACACGGTCGGCCTCGCGAACGTGCTCGCCGACATCCGCGCGTTCGCGAAGGAGGATCCGCTGTTCTGGAAGCCTTCGCCGCTGATCGTCGAGCTGGTCGAGCGCGGCGCGGATTTCGCGAGCCTGAACCGTATCGACTGAACGCCCACCGCATTCGCAACGGACTCACGATGGACCTCAATTTCACTCCCGAAGAGGAAGCGTTCCGCACCGAAGTGCAGCGCTTCCTCGCCGCCGAACTGCCCGCGCGCATCGCGCGCAAGGTGAAGGGCGGCCTGCATCTGACGCGCGACGACATGCGCGAATGGCACGCAATCCTGAATGCCCGCGGCTGGCTCGCGAGCCACTGGCCGCGCGAGTACGGCGGCCCCGGCTGGAGCGTCGCGCAGAAATTTCTGTTCGACAACGAATGCGCGCTCGCCGGCGCGCCGCGCATCGTCCCGTTCGGCGTCAACATGCTCGGGCCCGTGCTGATCAAGTACGGCGACGAAGCGCAGAAGCGCCACTGGCTGCCGCGCATTCTCGACGGCACCGACTGGTGGTGCCAGGGCTATTCGGAGCCGGGCGCCGGTTCCGATCTCGCGTCGGTGAAGACGAGCGCGGTGCGCGACGGCAACCACTACGTCGTGAACGGCCAGAAGACGTGGACCACGCTCGGCCACTACGCGAACATGATCTTCTGCCTCGTGCGCACCGCGACCGACGTGCGCAAGCAGGAAGGCATCAGCTTCCTGCTGATCGACATGAACACGCGGGGCGTCGAAGTGCGTCCGATCATCACGCTCGACGGCGAGCATGAAGTGAACGAGGTGTTCTTCACCGACGTGCGCGTGCCTGTGGAGAACCTCGTCGGCGAAGAGAACCGCGGCTGGACCTACGCGAAATACCTGCTCACGTACGAGCGCACCAACATCGCCGGAATCGGCTTCTCGACGGCCGCGCTCGACCGCCTGCGCGCGGTGGCCGCGAAGGTCACGAAGAATGGCCGGCCGCTCGCGGACGATCCGTTCTTCGCGGCGCGCGTCGCCCGCGTCGAGATCGAGCTCGAGAACATGCGCACGACCAACCTGCGCGTGCTGGCCGCGGTCGCGGGCGGCGGCGTGCCGGGCGCGGAAAGCTCGATGCTGAAGATCCGCGGCACGCAGATCCGCCAGGAGATCACCGCGCTGATGCGTCGCGCGATGGGGCCATACGCGCAGCCGTTCATCGAGGAGGCGCTCGACGCCGATCACGACGGCGAGCCGGTCGGCCCGGACGGCGCCGCGAGCGCCGCGCAGCAGTACTTCAACAACCGCAAGCTGTCGATCTTCGGCGGCTCGAACGAGATCCAGAAGAACATCATCGCGAAGATGATGCTCGGGCTGTAACGAGGAACGCGACGATGGATTTCCAGCACACAGAAGACCGCCGGATGCTGGCGGACACGTTGAACCGCTTCATCGCCGAACAGTATGCGTTCCCGGTGCGCGACCGCATCGCGCAGTCGGCCGACGGATTCGATCGCGCGATGTGGCAGCGCTTCGCCGAACTCGGCGCGGTCGGCGCGCTGTTTCCCGAAGCCGACGGCGGCTTCGGCGGCGCGGGCTTCGACATCGCCGTGGTGTTCGAATGCCTCGGGCGCGGGCTCGTCGTCGAGCCGTTCCTCGGCGCGCTGCTCGCGGGCCGCGCGTTGTCGCTCGCCGGCGGCCACGCGCATCGTGAACGGCTTGCCGCGCTGATCGACGGCCGCGCGAGCGCCGCGTTCGCGCACGACGAGCCGGGCTCGCACTACGAACTGACGACCGTGCGCACACGCGCCGAGCGTGCCGGCGATGGCTGGGTGCTGACGGGCGCGAAGGGCGTCGTCGACCAGGCCGCGCAGGCGGCGTTCTTCGTCGTCAGCGCGCGCGTGTCGGGACGCGACGACGACGCGGCCGGCATCGGCCTGTTCGTCGTGCCGGCCGACGCGCCGGGCGTGTCGCTGCGCGACTACCGGAAGATCGACGGCGGCCGCGCGGCCGAAGTGCGCTTCGAGCGTGTCGCGCTGCCGGCCGATGCCGCGCTCGGCGCGCCGGATGCGCTCGACGGCGAAGCGGGCGCGGCACTACTCGAACGCGTGCTCGGCTACGGGCTGCTCGCGCTGTCGGCGGAGGCGCTCGGCGCGATGGACGTCGCGAAGGACGCGACGCTCGACTACCTGCGCACGCGCAAGCAGTTCGGGCTGCCGATCGGCAGCTTCCAGGCGCTGCAGCACCGGATGGCCGATCTGCTGCTCGAAGTCGAGCAGGCGCGCTCGGCGGTGATCAATGCGGCCGCGCAGCTCGATGCGCCGCGCGGTGTGCGCGAGCGCGCGCTCGCGGCGGCGAAATACAGCATCGGCCGGATCGGCACGCTGGTCGCCGAGGAAAGCATTCAGCTGCACGGCGGGATCGGGATGACGTGGGAGCTGCCGCTGTCGCATTACGCGAAGCGGCTCGTGATGATCGATCACCAGCTCGGCGACGAGGATCACCATCTCGCGCGCTACATCGCGCTGTCGAAACAGTAAAGGCATACGACGCGAATGGAGGAGACAAGGATGACGAACGACCCGCGCGCATTACCGCTGGCCGGCGTGAAGGTGCTCGATTTCTCGCGCGTGCTCGCGGGCCCGTGGAGCGCGATGGTGCTCGCCGATTTCGGCGCGGACGTGATCAAGGTCGAGCATCCGGTGCGCGGCGACGACACGCGCGACTGGGGGCTGCGGATCGGCGAGACCGAGACGACCTACTTCAACAGCGTGAACCGGAGCAAGCGGTCGATCTGCGTCGACCTGCAGACCGAAGAAGGGCAGCGCATCGCGCGCGAGCTGGCCGCGCAGGCCGACGTGCTGATCCACAACTTCAAGTTCGGCGGCGCGGAGAAGCTCGGCCTCGGCTACGACGCGCTGGCCGAATTGAATCCGCGGCTCGTGCATTGCGCGATTTCCGGCTACGACCGCTCGGGCCCGGAGGCCGCGCGGCCCGGCTACGACCTCGTTGTGCAGGGCGAGGCGGGGCTGATGGCGCTGAACGGCGAGGCCGGCCAGCCGCCGCTGAAATTCGGCGTCGCGGCGGTCGACCTGTTCACCGGCATGTATTCGGCGCAGGCGATCCTCGCCGCGCTGTACGAGCGCCATGCGACGGGGCGCGGGCGGCGCATCGAGATGGCGCTGTTCGACTGCGGGCTGATGATCACCGCGTACTACGGACTCGATGCGCTGCTGATGGGCGAGGATCCGCCGCGCTACGGCAACGCGCATCCGTCGATCGTGCCGTACGGCGTGTTCGACGCGGCCGACGGTCCGCTCGTGATCACGGTCGGCAACAACACGCAGTTCGCGCGTTTTTGCGACGCGATCGAGCGGCCCGACCTCGCCGCGGACGATCGCTACAGGACCAACCTCGGCCGCTCGGAGAACCGCGCCGCGCTGCTGCCGGCGATTCGCGGCGAACTCGCGCGGCGGCCGCGCGCGATGCTGCTCGCGGCACTCGCCGATGCGGGCATTCCGTGCGGCGAGGTGCTCGGGCTGCACGACGCGCTGACGTCGGAGCGCGCGACCCGCGCGGGGCTCGTCACGCGGCAGCCGCATCCGGTCGCGGGCGGCGTCGACGTGCTCGCGCCGCCGTATCGCTTCGACGGCGCGCGCCTGCCGGTGCGCGGTGCGCCGCCCGTGCTCGGCGCCGATACGGACGACGTGCTCGGCAGCTGGCTCGGGCTGTCGCCGGACGACCTGGCGCGGCTGCATGCGGATCGCGTCGTGTAGCGCGTTTCATGTATTGCCGCCGCGGCGCGGGCGGAGCAGTCGACGCGCGCCGACCATCCATAAGACACGCCTCGCGAACGACGAGGGGACATTGGAGACACCATGCAGCATTCCTTCATCGAATCGGTCACGGCGCGCCGTGACTACCAGCAGCTCGTGCGTGCGCGACGCCGGTTCAGCTTCACGCTGACGGCGCTGATGATCGCCACCTACTACGGCTTCATCCTGCTCGTCGCGCTCGCGCCGCACGTGCTGGCCGCGCCGCTGTACCGCGGCGCGACGACCACGGTCGGGATCGTCGCGGGCGTCGCGATCATCCTGGTCGCGATCGGACTGACCGCGTGCTACGTGCTGCGCGCGAACCGCGCGTTCGACCGCCGCGTCGACGCGATCCTGCAACGTTCGTGACGGAGGCCGACATGCGACGCATCTCGAGCGCGCTCGGCGCGCTGGCCGTTCTCGTTTTCTCCACCTCCCCCTCCACCGCGCACGCGAGCGCCGTCGCGGGGCCGATGCCCGACAAGGTCGAGCTGAACCCGGTCGCGATCGCGATGTTCTTCGCGTTCGTGTTCGCGACGCTCGCGCTCACGCGCTGGGCCGCGCGCCGCACGCGCTCGACGCGCGACTTCTACACGGCCGGCGGCGGCATCACCGGGCTGCAGAACGGGCTCGCGATCGCGGGCGACTACATGTCGGCCGCGTCGTTCCTCGGACTGTCGGGGATGGTGTTCATGTTCGGCTTCGACGGACTGATCTACTCGATCGGCTTCCTGGTCGGCTGGCCGTTCGTGATGTTCCTGATCGCCGAGCCGCTGCGCAACCTCGGCAAGTTCACGTTCGTCGACGTCGTCGCGTACCGCTTCGCGCAGCGGCCGATCCGGCTACTGACGTCCGCGAACGCACTGACGATCGTCGTGCTGTACCTGGTCGTGCAGATGGTCGGCGCGGGCAAGCTGATCCAGTTGCTGTTCGGGCTGTCGTACGGCACGGCCGAGCTGATCGTCGGCGTGTTGATGGTGGTCTATGTGTTCTTCGGCGGGATGACCGCGACCACCTGGGTGCAGGTGATCAAGGCCGTGCTGCTGCTGTGCGGTGCGACGCTGCTCGTATTGCTCGCGCTCGCCGAATTCGGCTTCAGCATCGACGAGATGTTCCGCCGTGCGGTGGCCGTACATCCGGGCGCGCTCGGCATCATGGGGCCCGGCAAGCTGATCCGCGATCCGGCCAATGCGCTGTCGCTCGGCATCGCGCTGATGTTCGGCACGGCCGGCTTCCCGCACATCCTGATGCGCTTCTTCACGGTGCCGAACGCGAAGGAGGCGCGCAAGTCGGTGCTCTACGCGACCGGCTTCATCGGCTACTTCTACCTGCTGACCTTCGTGATCGGCTTCTCCGCGATCGTGCTGCTCGCGCAGCATCCCGAGTTCTTCAAGCTAGGCGCGAACGGCACCTTCAACCTGACGCACGACCTGCTCGGCGGCTCCAACATGGTCGCGGTGAAGCTCGCGCAGGCGGTCGGCGGCAACTGGTTCTACGGCTTCATCGCTGCCGTCACGTTCGCGACGATCCTCGCGGTGGTCGCCGGGCTGACGCTCGCCGGCGCGACCACGATCTCGCATGACCTGTACGCGCAGATGTGGGCGCGCGGCAAGCCCGACGAGCGGCTGGAAATGCGCATCTCGCGCGCGGCGACGATCGGGCTGTCCGCGGTCGCGATCGCGCTGTCGATCCTCTTCGAGCACGTGAACGTCGCGTTCATGGTCGGCCTCGTCGCCGCGGTGGCCGCCAGCGCCAATTTCCCGGTGCTCGCGATGTCGATCTTCTGGCGCGGGATGACGACGCGCGGCGCGGTGCTCGGCGGCAGCCTGGGCCTCGCGTCGGCGGTGGCGCTCACGGTGCTGTCGAAGTCGGTGTGGGTCGACGTGCTGCACCACGCGCATGCGCCGGTGTTCCTCGACAACCCGGCGCTCGTGTCGGTGCCGCTCGCGTTCGTCGGGATCATCGCCGGCTCGCTCGCGGACCGCGGCGAGCGCGCGCGGCGCGAGCGCGAGGCCTTCGCGCGGCAGGAGTTCTACGCGCAGACGGGCGTGCTGGCCGGTGAAGCCGTGCAGCACTGATTCGTCAGATGAAATGCCATATCCGTCCGGATCGCCGGACGGATGTTTTCCGGAAATCCGGAATCCCGGATTTCCTTGCCTGCCGCATTATGAGAAATACAATGAAAACAACGGCTTGAGGGGTTCCGGACACCTGGCATCGACCTTGCGATATGAAAAGCACGGCCATCCCCCCCGGCCGACTATTAAACCAAGGAGACAATCGATGACCACTGCCTTCCACTCCCTCCGGACGTCCTGAGGCATCGCTTGTTGCGGCACGGCAGCCGCGCGGGCGAATGGCTCTTCCCCTGACATTCGTCCGCGCGCGTGACGCCGTTTCCACCGGCTCATCTACTTCAGCAGGAACCATCGTGAAGAAGAAACCCTTCTACAAAGTGCTCTACGTGCAGGTGATCTTCGCCATCATCGTCGGCGTGATCCTCGGCCACTTCTACCCGGCGCTCGCCACCGACATGAAACCGCTCGGCGACGGCTTCATCAAGCTGATCAAGATGGTGATCGGACCGATCATCTTCTGTACGGTCGTCACCGGCATCGCCGGCATGGAGGACATGAAGAAGGTCGGCCGCGTCGGCGGCAAGGCGCTGCTGTACTTCGAGATCGTGTCGACTTTCGCGCTGCTGCTCGGCCTCGCGGCCACGCACATCCTGCGTCCGGGCGTCGGCTTCAACATCGATCCGGCGACGCTCGACGGCAAGGCCGTTGCGTCGTACGCGGCGAAGGCGCACGGGCAGTCGACGGTCGACTTCCTGATGCACATCATCCCGAACACGATGGTCGATGCGTTCGCGCAGGGCGAAATCCTGCAGATCCTGCTGATCGCGCTGCTGTTCGGCAGCGTGCTCGCGCACCTCGGCGAGCGCGGCAAGGTCGTGACCGACTTCATCGACGGCCTCACGCGCGTGCTGTTCGGCATCGTGCACATCGTCACGAAGCTGGCGCCGATCGGCGCGTTCGGCGCGATGGCGTTCACGATCGGCAAGTACGGCGTCGGCTCGCTGGTGCCGCTGCTCAAGCTGATCGGCACGTTCTACCTGACCTCGGTCGTGTTCGTGCTGGTCGTGCTCGGCGCGATCGCACGCGCCACGGGCTTCTCGATCATCCGCTTCGTGTCTTACATCAAGGAAGAGCTGCTGATCGTGCTCGGCACGAGCTCGTCGGAAGCCGCGCTGCCGCAGCTGATGGAAAAGCTGGAGAAGGCCGGCTGCTCGCGCTCGGTGGTTGGCCTCGTCGTGCCGACCGGCTACTCGTTCAACCTCGACGGCACCAACATCTACATGACGATGGCCGTGCTGTTCATCGCGCAGGCGACCAACATCGAGCTGACGTGGATGCAGCAGCTCACGCTGCTCGCGGTCGCGATGCTGACGTCGAAGGGCGCGAGCGGTGTCACGGGCGCGGGCTTCATCACGCTCGCCGCGACGCTCGCCGTCGTGCCGACGATCCCGCTGTCGGGCATGGTGCTGATCCTCGGCATCGATCGCTTCATGAGCGAATGCCGCGCGCTGACCAACATCGTCGGCAACGGCGTGGCGACGGTTGTCGTGTCGGCCTGGGAAAAGGAGCTTGACCGCAACAAGCTGCGCCAGGCGCTGAAGGGCGGCGGCGAGGTCACGACGACCGAGACGGCCGGCGTCTGACGTCATGAAGGAGCAGGCGGCGGCACCGCCCGCGGGCGGAGCGCCGCGCGGCGGCCCGGGCGGCCCGGGCGGCGATATGGAGCCCTATGACACAATAGGCGATCCGCATCGCCAGGAAGTCACGTCCGTGAAGCGCCGCCTGCTCATCCTCGTCATGCTTGCCGCCGCGCTCGCGGCGGCATGCGCGCTGACGTGGACCATCACGTGGCGGCGCGGCGTCGCCGAGCTGCAGCGCAACGCCGCGGTGCGGGTCGACCGCACCACCAACGCGCTCAAGAGCACGCTCGACCGTTACGAGTCGCTGCCTTATCTGCTCGGCAGCCACCCGTACGTCCTGGACCTGCTCGCCGAGCCGAAGCGCGCCGATTTCACCGCGCGCGCGAACCGCTATCTCGAAGACCTCAACGAGCACGCGCACGCGACCGTCACCTACGTGATCGGCGCGGACGGCCTGTGCGTCGCCGCCAGCAACTGGCGCGCGCCCGACAGCTTCGTCGGGACCGGATACCAGTTTCGTCCGTATTTCATCGATGCGATGGGGGGCCAGGTCGGCCGCTTCTTCGGGATCGGCACGATCTCGCGCGATCCCGGCTACTACATCTCGCAGCCTGTGTGGCGCGACGGCAGGATCGCGGGCGTCGTCGTCGTGAAGCTCAATCTCGAATGGTTCCAGGGCGCCGACGCGTCCGAGCCGCTCGTCGTCGCGGACGATCACGGCGTCGTGTTCCTGTCGTCCGTGCCCGCCTGGAAATACCACACGCTGCATCCGTTGACGGGGCCTGTCGCCGCGTCGATCTACGAGACGCGCCAGTACGCGCAGCAACCCGTCACGCCGCTGCCGCTGCGCGTCGAGCAGGTGCTCGACGCCGACGCGGAGATCGTGCGTCTCGGTCCCGGCCTGCGCGCGCCGCGCTTCCTCGCCAGCAAGCGGCGGATCGGCGAACCCGACTGGCTGCTGGTGACGCTCGCGCCGATCGCGCCCATCGACGCCGACGCGCGCAATGCGACGATCGTCACCGGCTTCGGTTTCGTGTCGGTCGCCTTGCTTGCGTTCTACTGGCGCATGCGCCGCGCGCGCGTGCGCGAGATGATCCGCGGCCGCGCATTGCTGCAGCAGGCGTATGCCGAGCTGAACCGGCGCGTCGAGGAGCGCACGGCCGACCTGTCGGAGGCGAACGAGCAATTGCAGAAGGAAGTCGGCGACCGGATCCGCGCGGAACAGGAATTGCGCGCCGCGCACGACGAACTGATCCAGGCGAGCAAGCTCGCCGCGCTCGGCCAGATGGCGGCCGGCATCACGCATGAACTGAACCAGCCGCTCGCGGCGCTGCGCAGCTTCTCGGACAACACGCGCGTGCTGCTCGATCGAGGCGAGCAGGCGGCCGCGCGCGAGAACCTCGAGGCGATCGCCGCGTTGACCGAGCGGATGGGCAAGATCACCAACCAGCTGAAGCTGTTCGTCGGCCGCGCGAAGCCGCGCAACGAACGGGCGCTCGTCGTGCGCGCGCTGCGCAGCGTGCTGTCGCTGCTCGGCGACCGGCTGCGCGGCGTCGCGCTCACGCTGACGCTGCAGGATGCGACCGTATCGCCCGCGCAGGATGCGCCGCTCGACCTCGCGTGCGACTATCCGGAACTCGTCGCCCGCTGCGAGGACTTGCGTCTCGAACAGGTGCTGATCAACCTGCTCGGCAACGCGCTCGACGCGGTCGCGGGCGTCGCGGCACCGGCAATCGAAGTGACGATCGCGGTGTCGGTCGCGACGCTCGCGATCGAGGTGCGCGACAACGGCTCCGGCATCGCGCCCGACTTGCTGCCACGCTTGTTCGAGCCGTTCTTCACGACCAAGGAAATGGGGCGCGGGCTCGGGCTGGGCCTCGCGATCTCGTCGTCGATCGCGAGCGACGCGGGCGGCGCGCTGACCGCGCGCAATGCACCGTCCGGCGGCGCGCTGTTCGTCTTGACGCTGCGGCGCGCGCGCACGCATCATCCGGACTCGGTGTCCGAGCCGGCGGGCTCGCACTAGGACTCGCCGCAAACCCGTTTGCCGCACGACCGGCATCAACGAGAGCCGCGCGCACCTGCGCCGCGCGGCCTGTCAGGAGCAAGTGACCAAGATGGCCAACCGGCTGCAAGTGATCTATATCGAAGACGATGCGCTCGTTCGCCGGGCGAGCGTGCAGAGCCTCCAGCTCGCGGGGTTCGACGTCGTCGGGTTCGAATCGGCCGAGGCGGCCGACAAGGCGATCGTCGCGGAAACCGCCGGCGCGATCGTCAGCGATATCCGGCTGCCCGGCGCGAGCGGGCTCGACCTGCTCGCGCAGTGCCGCGAGCGCGTGCCCGACGTGCCGGTGATCCTCGTCACAGGCCACGGTGACATCTCGATGGCCGTGCAGGCGATGCGCGACGGCGCGTACGACTTCATCGAGAAGCCGTTCGCGGCCGAGCGGCTGATCGAGACCGTGCGTCGCGCGCTCGAGCGGCGCGAGCTCGTGCTCGAGAACCATGCGCTGCGGCGCGAGCTGGCCGGGCAGAACATCGTCGCGCCGCGCATCATCGGCCGCAGCCCGGCGATCGAACAAGTGCGCAAGCTGATCGCGAACGTCGCGCCGACCGACGCATCGGTGTTGATCAACGGCGACACGGGCGCCGGCAAGGAGCTGATCGCGCGCAGCCTGCACGAGCTGTCGCCGCGTCGCGACAAGCCGTTCATCGCGGTGAACTGCGGCGCGCTGCCCGAGCCGATGTTCGAGTCGGAGATGTTCGGCTACGAGCCCGGCGCGTTCACCGGCGCCGCGAAACGCCGCGTCGGCAAGCTCGAATACGCATCCGGCGGCACGCTGTTCCTCGACGAAATCGAAAGCATGCCGCTCGCGCTGCAGGTGAAGCTCTTGCGCGTGCTGCAGGACGGCGTGCTGGAGCGGCTCGGCTCGAACCAGCCGATCCGCGTGAACTGCCGCGTCGTCGCGGCCGCGAAAGGCGACATGAGCGAGCTCGTCGCGGCCGGCACGTTCCGGCGCGACCTGCTGTACCGGCTCAACGTCGTGACGATCGCGCTGCCGCCGCTCGCCGAGCGCCGCGAGGACATCGTGCCGCTGTTCGAGCACTTCATGCTCGACGCGGCCGTGCGCTACGGGCGGCCGGCCCCCGTGCTGACCGACCGGCAGCGCGCGAGCCTGATGCAGCGCGACTGGCCCGGCAACGTGCGCGAGCTGCGCAACGCGGCCGACCGCTTCGTGCTCGGCGTCGCCGACATGCCGCAGGAAGCCGGCGCGGGCGACGACGATGCGCAGAGCGACCAGACGCTGAAGGAGCGCATCGAGCAGTTCGAGCGCGCAGTGATCGCCGAGGCGCTGAACCAGACGGGCGGCGCGGTCGCGGCGACGGCCGACCGGCTGCATGTCGGCAAGGCGACGCTGTACGAGAAGATGAAGCGCTACGGGCTGTCGGCGAAAGGCGAAACCGAGCGCTGAAAAAGAGACGGACCGCGGAACCGGGCTGGCCGGTCGGGCGGTCCGTGGTGCGGAGCAGGGCGCAGTGGGCGCCCCCGCGAGTCCTGTCGTGCGGCGCTCAGGCCGCGTTGCCGTCGAGCGCCTTCTTGAGCAGCGCGTCGAGTTCCGCGAATTGCGGGGCGCCGACGTAGCGCTTCAGGATCTTGCCGTCCTTGTCGACGACGAAGGTCGTTGGCGTGAGCTGCACGTTGCCGAACTGCTTCGCGACGCTGCCGTCGTCGAGCGCGACCTTGAACGGCAGCTGGCGCGTCTGCGCGTAGTTCGCGACGTACATCGGCGGATCGTAGTTCATCGCGACCGCGACGAATTCCAGCCCCTGGCCCTTGAAGCGATTGTAGGTATCGACCATCTGCGGCATTTCCTGCATGCAGGTCGCGCAGCTCGTCGCCCAGAAATTCACGAGGTAGACCTTGCCTTTCAGGTCGCCGGCCGTCGACACCTTCTGGCCCGACAGCAGCGTGAACGTGGCGTCCGGCACGGTGGACTTGCCGTTGAACGCGAAGAAGCCGGCAATGGCGATGGCCGCGACGACGACGGCCGCGACGATATAGCGGGCGGGGCCGGTGCGGCGCTGGGCGGGAGGCGTGGTGTTCATCTGCGGTGCTCTCGGAGTCGGTCGATGACGCGGATCGATGCAAAGGACGTCGAAATTCGGCGCTCATTTTAGCGCGAATGCGGCGCATGCACCGGCGGCCGCCACGCATACCGGGCGTCGGCTTCGGCGGATAATGGCGTTTTGCCTGTCCCCATCACTGCCATGCCGAAGGAAGTTCTCCATTCGTTGCGCCCCCTTTTTCGCCCCCTGCGACACTTCGCCGCGCTCGCGTGCGTGAGCGCGGCGCTGGCCGCGTGCTCGCCGTCATATGACTGGCGTACGCTGCACAACGACGCCGGCTACACGATCGACCTGCCGGCGAAGCCGACCGTCGAGGATCAGCCGGTGGCGGTCGGCGGTGCGTCGATGCCGATGCGGATGCAGGCCGCGCATGTCGACGGCGCGGTGTTCGCGGTCGGCACGCTGACGCTGCCCGACGATCGCGACGATACGCGCCGCGCGGCGCTCGAGTTCCTGCGGGCCGGGTTGTCGCGCAATCTCGAAGGCGTGCCAGAGACGGCCTCGGTGCCGGTGCCGCTCGCGGCCGGCGGTGCGGTGAACGGGCTGGAACTGCGCGTCGCGGGCGCGGCCAGCGGCGGCGACCATTCCCACAAGACAATCGTGGCGCGGCTCGTGGCGCGGGGCCGGCACGCGTACCAGGCCGTCGCGATCGCCGACCGGCCGCTCGCGCAGGAACAGATCGACCAGTTTTTCGGCTCGTTCAAACTCGACTGACAGCGGCCGGCGAGGGCGCCTCCGACTCCCGTGACAATTGAAAGTTCATTCGCAGCTTTCGACGCTAATCGCCGGATTTTGCGGGGATTTTTCGGCTATCCACAGCGCATGTGGATAACTTTGTTGAAAAGTTGACCGGATCTCCCGCAAAGCCGCGCCGGACGGCCCTCCGGCGCATTTGACAGTTCACGCTTCCCTTGGGAAAAATCAATAAAAACAAAGGGATATGAATTTCTAGATGAAAGGGCGGCCATGCAGGGTGATCTGGGGCCGGGTTCGTGAAATTGTGCATAAGTCAAGTCTTGACAGCCGTATTTTGTCCTCCGAAGACGCTCACAGCGCCGTGAGCGCACGCCGGTAGCGGATCGCTTCGGCGATCTGCGCGGCCGTCGGCAACGGGTCGCCGGCCAGGTCGGCGATCGTGCGCGCGACCTTCAGCACGCGGAAATACGCGCGCGCCGACCAGCCGAAGCGCTCGCCGGCCTCGCGCAGCAGCCGCTCGCCGTCGTCGGTCGGCCGGCACAGGTCGTCGGTCTCGCGGCCGCTCAGCATGTGATTGGTCTTGCCCTGCCGCTCGAGCTGCAACGCACGCGCCTGGGCGACCCGCGCGGCGACCGCCGCGCTCGGCTCGCCCGGTGCCGTCGCGCGCGACGCGAGTTCGGCCGGCGACAGCGCTGGCAGGTCGATCTGGATGTCGATCCGGTCGAGCAACGGGCCCGACAGCTTGCGCAGGTAGCGCGTGGCGACATCCGGCGTGCAGCGGCAGCGCCCGGACGGATCGCCGTGCCACCCGCACGGGCACGGATTCATCGCGGCGATCAACTGGCATGCGGCGGGGAAGTCGGCCTGCTGGGCCGCGCGCGAGATCGTGATGCGGCCCGCTTCCAGCGGTTCGCGCAGCATTTCGAGCACATGCCGGTCGAATTCGGGCAACTCGTCGAGAAACAGCACGCCGAGGTGCGCGAGCGTGATCTCGCCCGGCTGAGGCGGGTTGCGGCCGCCGACCAGCGCGGCGGCGCTCGACGAATGGTGCGGCGAGCGGAACGGGCGCCGCCGCCACTGCGGGGGCGAGAAGCCGATGCGACTCGCGGAAAGGAGCGCGGCCGACGTCAGCGCCTCGTCGTCGGTCAGCGGCGGCAGGAGGCCGGGCAGCCGCGCGGCGAGCATCGACTTGCCGGCGCCGGGCGGCCCGATCATCAGCATGTGGTGCCCGCCGGCGGCGGCGACTTCGAGCGCGCGCCGGGCGCCGCGTTGGCCGACGACGTCCGCGAGATCGGGCGCGGCCGGCGCCGGCACGCCATCGAGGCAGGGCGCCGCGACCGGCGCGAGCCGGGCATCCGGCGCACCGGCCAGGTGCGCGCACAGCGCGGGGAGGTCGGGCGCGCCGAACACGGTGACGCCCGGCACCAGCGCGGCCTCGGCCGCGCTGTCGAGCGGCAGGTACAGCTCGGGCGGGCGCGACGGGGCTGTCTCGCCGGATATCGCGACGCAATCGACGCCGGCATGGCCGCTGGAATCGAAACTGAAACGGGCGCCGGAATCGAGTTGCGCTTCGGCATGACCCGCGCGCCAGTCGCGCGCGGCGCCGCACGCCATCGCGAACGCGCCGCGCATCGGCCGCAGCGCGCCGGTCAGCGACAGTTCTCCCGCGAATTCGCGGCCGGCCAGCGCGTCGGCCGGGAGCTGGCCGTTCGCGGCAAGGATGCCGAGCGCGATCGGCAGGTCGAAGCGGCCCGACTCCTTTGGCAGGTCGGCCGGCGCGAGATTGACGGTGATACGCCTGACGGGGAAGTCGAATCCGCAGTTCTGCAGCGCGGCGCGCACGCGCTCGCGGCTTTCGCGGACTTCGAGATCAGGCAGGCCGACGATCGAGAACGACGGCAACCCGTTGGCAAGATGAACTTCGACGGTGACGTCCGGCGCGCGGCCGGCCGCCGGCGCGCGACTGCGCACCACGGCGAGCGACATGGCGAGGCTCCTGTAGATGAATCGGACGGGCGACGGCCGTTCAGGGCCGCATGCCGCGGGAATCGGAGGAATCGTTGCGCGCTGCCGGCGTGGCGCGGAAAAGAACGAGGAACGACGAACTGCGAAGAGCGAGGAACAGCGAAGAACGACGGAACGGCTTGCCGACTGGCTGATTTCCGGGTGGCAGGCGCGGGCCGCGCGAGGCGGCCCGCGCCCGGACCAGTCGGTCGGGTGGGGGCGTCAGGCCTGGGGCGCTGCGAGCTTCTGCTCGAGTTCCGCGACGCGCTTCTCGAGTTCCTCGAGACGCACGCGAGTGCGGGCGAGCACATGTGCCTGCGTGTCGAACTCCTCGCGCGTGACGAGATCGAGCTTCGAGAAGCCTTGCGACAACATGGCCTTCACGTTGCGCTCGACATCCTTGGCCGGCGAGTTTTTTAGCAGGTCGCTGACGCGCGACTGCAGGTCGTTGAAAACATCGCTGGGTTGCTTCATGAGATTTCCCTTCCTTGCACAAAAAATGTGCATCTTCAGTTGCATACGTGCCCATGATGCACGCATGACCGGAAATGGTGCGCCCGCGGCGCGATTTCCGGGCATGGCGCCCGCATGGGTGAATGGCCCGGTAAGCCGGGACGTGCGTGCACTCTAGCAACGATCCTTTCGGCGCGCCAGCGAACCGGGCCATGTTGGCCATTCGGCCGGGCTTTCGCACCTTTCAGCATCAGATGCGACCCTGTTTAAGAGCCGTTCGAGGCGGTGTTCGCACGAACATGGCATGCGAGTTGCTGAAGAGAGACCGTTACACCATTCCAACCAATTCGACGGGACCACCCAGCGAGAGGACTTCATGAAACTCATTACCGCAATCATCAAGCCGTTCAAGCTCGATGAGACGCGCGAAGCGCTCTCAGCGCTCGGCGTCTCCGGCATCACGGTCACGGAGGTGAAAGGGTTCGGGCGCCAGAAGGGGCACACGGAGCTGTACCGGGGCGCCGAATACGTGGTCGACTTCCTGCCGAAGATGAAGATCGAGGCGGCCGTGTCCGACGATCTGGTCGACCAGGCGGTCGAGGCGATCGAGCGGGCCGCCCGCACCGGCAAGATCGGCGACGGGAAGATCTTCGTCACGCCGATCGAGCAAGTGATCCGGATCCGGACCGGGGAGACCGGCGCAGACGCGCTGTAACAGACAAAGACAAGCGACAAGAGGAAATCCAAGATGCGCAAACTTCTGATGTCCCTGCTGATGGCCGGCTCGCTGATCGCGGCCGGTGTCGGCCCCGCGCTCGCCGACGACGCGGCGTCCGCCGCGGCTGCGTCCGCGCCCGCCGCAACGGCTTCCGACGCATCGGCTGCCGCGGCACCCGCCGCGACGGCGAGCGCCGCGCCTGACGCATCCGCCGCTGCCGCCGCACCCGCTTCGGGCGCCGCCTCCGACGCATCGGCCGCCGCCGCCGCGTCCGCGCCGGCCGCACCCGCCGCGCCGACCGAGCCGTTCTCCGTCGATTCGTCGAAGATCAACTCGGGCGACACCGCGTGGATGCTGACGTCCACCGCGCTCGTGCTGTTCATGACGGTCCCCGGCCTCGCGCTGTTCTACGCGGGCATGGTCCGCAAGAAGAACGTGCTCGCGACCGTGATGCAGAGCTTCGCGATCACCGCACTGATCACGGTGCTGTGGACGGTGGTCGGCTACAGCCTCGCGTTCACGCCGGGCAACGGCTTCATCGGCGGCCTGTCGCGCGCGTTCCTGCACGGGATGACCTACGTGAAGGGCGACAAGGCGACCACGCTGACCGTCAGCCACCTGGCGACGACGATTCCGGAATCGGTCTACTTCGTCTACCAGATGACGTTCGCGATCATCACGCCGGCACTGATCTGCGGCGCGTTCGCCGACCGGATGAAGTTCTCGGCGATGCTCGTGTTCATGACGCTCTGGTCGCTGATCGTCTATGTGCCGATCGCGCACATGGTGTGGGAGCCGACCGGCTGGCTGTCGGCCGACGGCGTGCTCGACTTCGCGGGCGGCACGGTGGTGCACATCAACGCCGGTATCGCGGGCCTGATGTCGTGCCTCGTGCTCGGCAAGCGCGTCGGCTACGGCCGCGAATCGATGGCGCCGCACAACCTCGTGCTGACGATGATCGGCGGCTCGATGCTGTGGGTCGGCTGGTTCGGCTTCAACGCGGGTTCGGCGGTCGCGGCTGACGGCCGTGCCGGCTTCGCGATGCTGACCACGCAAGTGGCGACGGCCTGCGCGGCGCTCGGCTGGATGTTTGCCGAGTGGGTCGCGAAGGGCAAGCCGTCGGTGCTCGGCATCGTGTCGGGCGCGGTCGCGGGTCTCGTGGCGATCACGCCGGCTGCCGGCTTCGTCGGCGTGGCGGGTGCGCTCGTGATCGGCATCGCGGCGGGCGTGGTCTGCTTCTGGTCGGCGACGTGGCTCAAGTCGAAGCTCGGCTACGACGATTCGCTCGATGCGTTCGGCGTGCACGGCGTGGGCGGGATTCTCGGCGCGCTGCTGACGGGGGTGTTCGCGGTCAAGGACATCGGCGGCGCCGACGGCAGCCTGCTGCTGCAGGCGAAGGGCGTGCTGATCACGCTGGTCTACAGCGGCGTGCTGAGCTTCGTGCTGCTCAAGCTGATCGACCTGACGATTGGTTTGCGCGTGTCCGAAGAGGAAGAGCGCGAAGGCCTCGACGTGATCCTGCACGGCGAGCACGTCGAATAAGTCGTACGGATGACGGCGGGCCGCCGCGCAGACGGCACCCGCCACGAATGAGCGCAGCGACTTCGGCCCGCCCGCACGGCGGGCTTTTTTTTCTCCTGTCGCGCGCTGCCGTAGCGCATAACCCTTCACGCTATCGGGTCAATAGCCGAAAACTTCCTCCAAACCCTTGCGAAGCCGGGAACAATCCCCAAATGGACAGGGCAATTGCTCTACAATCTTCATTCTCCCGCTCGCGAGTGATTCATGGTTCCCCACCTCGTTACCGCGTTGAACGGTCCGCTGCTCGAGCTCGAGCAGAAGATCCTCGACGCGACGCCTGCGATCGAACGCTGGTTCAGGCTCGAATGGCAGGAACACACCCCGCCGTTCTATTGTTCGGTGGACCTGCGCAACGCCGGTTTCAAGCTGGCGCCCGTCGACGCGAACCTGTTCCCCGGCGCGTTCAATAATCTGCCGTCCGAAGTGCTGCCGCTCGCCGTCCAGGCCGCGATGGCCGCGATCGAGAAGATCTGCCCGGACGCGAAGAACCTGCTCGTGATTCCCGAGCTGCCGACCCGCAACGCGTTCTACCTGGAAAACGTCGCGCGGCTCGCGACGATCATGCGCCAGGCCGGCCTGAACGTGCGCTTCGGCTCGCTCGACCCGAGCATCACCGACATGACACCGATCACGCTGGCCGACGGCCAGAAGATCGTGCTCGAACCGCTCGAGCGTTCGCAGCGCCGCCTCGGCCTGAAGAATTTCGATCCGTGTTCGATCCTGCTGAACAACGACCTGTCGGCCGGAATTCCCGCCGTGCTGGAAAACCTGCACGAGCAGTACCTCCTGCCGCCGCTGCACGCGGGCTGGGCCGTGCGCAGCAAGTCGACGCACTTCTCGTGCTACGACGACGTCGCGAAGAAGTTCGCGAAGATGGTCGGCGTCGATCCCTGGATGGTGAATCCGTATTTCGCACACGTCGAAGGCGTCGACTGGCAGGGCCATGAAGGCGAGCAGGCGCTCGCCGACGCGATCGACGGCGTGCTGAAGAAGATCGCGCGCAAGTATCGCGAATACGGGATCAGCGAAAAGCCGTACGTCGTCGTGAAGGCCGACGCGGGCACCGCCGGGCGCGGCGTGATGACCGTGCACGACGCGGCCGAGATCGGCCGCATGTCGAAGGCCGAGCGCGCGCAGATGGCCGAGTCGAAGGCCGGCCTCGCGGTGCGCGACGTGATCGTGCAGGAAGGCGTCTATACGTTCGAGCGCGTCGGCGACGAAGTCGCGGAGCCGGTCGTGTACATGATCGACCGCTACGTGGTCGGCGGTTTCTACCGCACGCACGGCGG
This sequence comes from Burkholderia sp. Bp9004, assembly GCF_003858025.1. NCBI lineage: Bacteria > Pseudomonadati > Pseudomonadota > Betaproteobacteria > Burkholderiales > Burkholderiaceae > Burkholderia > Burkholderia sp. Bp9004. The sequence continues at coordinate 132,467 of NZ_QTQD01000008.1, forward strand.
CCGCGAGCGCGACCAGAACCTGAACGCGCCCGGCATGCACTACGTCCCGCTCGGCTTCGAGCACACCGCGCTGCCGGATGCCGGCGCGAAGCCGGGCGCCGCGCCGCCGAACCGTTTCTACATGTACGGCGTCGTCGCGCGGCTGTCGCTGATCGCGTCGTCGATCGAACTGGAAAAGACCGATCCCGAAGCCATCCAGGTGTAACGGCTTCGCTACGTACAGGACCCGCATGGACATTCTCTTTATCGCCGACCCGCTCGAGCGCTTCAAGATCTACAAGGATTCGACCTACGCGATGATGGCGGAGGCCGCGCGGCGCGGGCACGCGATCTACACGTGCGAGCCGCACCAGCTTGCGTGGACGGGGTCGGGCGTCGAGGCGGACGTGCAGCGCGTGACGATCGTCGGCGACACGGCCGACCTGCATCGCCATCCGTGGTACGAGGCGGCCGCGCATCAATCGCGTCTGCTGACGTCGTTCGGCGCGGTGCTGATGCGCAAGGATCCTCCGTTCGACATGGAGTACGTGACGGCCACGTGGATGCTCGAACTCGCCGAGCGCGCGGGCGCGCGCGTGTTCAACAAGCCGCAGTCGATCCGCGACCATTCGGAGAAGCTGGCGATCGGCGAGTTTCCGCAATTCGTCGCGCCGACGCTGGTCACGCGCGATGCCGCACGATTGCGCGCGTTCCATGCCGAGCACGGCGACGTGATCGTGAAGCCGCTCGACGGCATGGGCGGGATGGGCGTGTTCCGCGTGAAGGCCGACGGGATGAATCTCGGCGCGATCATCGAGATGCTCGGCCACGACGGCACGCGCTCGCTGATGATCCAGAAGTTCATCCCCGAGATCACGGCGGGCGACAAACGCATTCTGCTGATCGCGGGCGAGCCGGTGCCGTATTCGCTCGCGCGCATTCCGCAGGGCAGCGAAGTGCGCGGCAATCTCGCCGCGGGCGGGCTCGGCGTCGCACAGCCGCTGACTGCCCGCGATCGCGAGATCGCGGAGACGCTCGGGCCGGTGCTCGCGTCGCGCGGGCTGCTGCTGGTCGGGCTCGACGCGATCGGCGACTGGCTGACCGAGGTGAACGTGACGAGCCCGACGTGCTTCCGCGAGATCATGGAGCAGACGGGCTTCGACGTCGCCGCGATGTTCATCGACGCGCTGGAGCGTGCGGCCGCGTAGGCCGTCTTCCCGCGCAACCCCGGCGGCGGCCGCGCAGGTCCCCCGTCGCCGGAGCAGCTTGACTGGCCTGCTACAATGCCCGCTTGCCCGGTGCCGCGACCAGCGCGCCGAAGGCCCGGCGGTCGGGCCGAAACCGTTGCAAGGCTGAACATGAAACGATTCCCTCACTCGCTATGCTCGTTGCCCCGCTGCGGGGCGTCGGCCCGCCAGGGGCGGCCGGGGGCAGTCTGACATGGCCGGGATTCTGATCATCGCGCACGCACCGCTCGCCACCGCGCTGCGGGACTGCATCGCGCACATCTACGGCGGCGTGCCCGCGCGCATCGGCTGCATCGACGTGCTGGCCGACAGCGATCCCACCCAGGTGATGGCGTTCGCGCACGCGGAGCTCGCGCGGCTCAGGGAAGAAAATGGCGTCGTCGTGCTGACCGACATGTACGGCGCGACGCCCGCGAACATCGCGGGCCAGCTCGCGAAGCTCGACAACGTGCGCGTGCTGGCGGGCGTGAACCTGCCGATGCTGGTGCGGGCCGTCTGCTACCGTTCCGTGCCGCTCGACAAGCTCGTCGACAAGGCGCTGTCCGGCGGCGCGAAGGGCGTCCACGAAGTGGCGGCCGGTACACCGCCGCCGCCGACCGAAGTCGGCTGCGGCCAATGCGCGCCGATTCCGCCCGAGCCGCAACCGCGCACCGAATCGCACTGACCGTCCCGTTTTTCGTTTTAGACTGACCCGCCGACGCACGTCGCCGGCGGCCGCGACCGACCCGACCGAGAATCATGCTTCAACAAGAAACCACCATCGTCAACAAATTGGGGCTCCATGCACGCGCATCGGCCAAGCTTACGCAACTGGCCGGCAACTTCCAGTCCGAAGTCTGGATGACGCGTAACGGACGCAAGATCAACGCGAAAAGCATCATGGGCGTGATGATGCTCGCGGCGGGCATCGGCAGCACCGTGTCGATCGAGACCGACGGTCCCGACGAACGAGAGGCGATGGATGCACTGCTCAAGCTGATCGCGGACAAGTTCGGCGAAGGTCAGTGATCCCCGCGCGGGATCGTTGTCGTTTCGAAGCAGAATGCCGCGTTTGCCGCGGCATTTTTTTCGTCCGCGGCGTTGATGCGGAAATGGTAATGCTGCGCTGCACGCAGTCAGCATGGAGGTACGGAATTTATAATCACTAACCGGGGTCATAAGCGCATCGCAGCAGTGTGCCGCGGCTTTACATGTACAGAGGAGGTGCGCGTGTCCTTCACGCTGCATGGCATTCCCGTCTCACGTGGTATCGCGATCGGGCGAGCGTATCTGATCGCGCCGGCGGCGCTCGACGTCGCCCATTACCTGGTCGAGGCGAACCAGATCGACGCCGAGGTCGAGCGTTTCCGCACGGCGCTTGAAGTCGTGCATCGCGAACTCGACGCGTTGCGCGCCGACCTGACCGACGACACCCCGAGCGAAGTGGGCGCATTCATCGACGTCCACATGATGATCCTGAGCGACGCGATGCTCGTGCAGGAAACCATCGACCTGATCCGCACGCGCCGCTACAACGTCGAGTGGGCGCTGACCGAGCAGCTCGAATTGCTCACGCGCCACTTCGACGACATCGAGGACGAATACTTGCGCGAGCGCAAGGCCGACATCGAACAGGTGGTCGAGCGCGTGCTGAAGGCACTCGCCGGTGCGCCGTCCGCGTCGCAGGCGCTCGACCGCGCGGCCGCGAACGGCACGAACGAGATGATCGTCGTCGCGCACGACATCGCGCCGGCCGACATGATGCAGTTCAAGTCGCAGTCGTTCCAGGCGTTCGTCACCGATCTCGGCGGCCGCACGTCGCACACGGCGATCGTCGCGCGCAGCCTCGGCATTCCCGCCGCGGTCGGCGTCCAGCATGCGAGCTCGCTGATCCGGCAGGACGACCTGATCATCGTCGACGGCGACCAGGGGATCGTGATCGTCGATCCCGCGCCGATCGTCCTCGAGGAATATTCGTACCGCCAGTCCGAGAAGCTGCTCGAGCAACGCAAGCTGCAGCGCCTGAAGTTCTCGCCGACGCAAACGCTGTGCGGCACGAAGATCGAGCTGTACGCGAACATCGAGCTGCCCGACGACGCGAAGGCCGCGGTCGAGGCTGGCGCGGTCGGCGTCGGGCTGTTCCGCTCCGAGTTCCTGTTCATGCATCAGAAGGAAATGCCCGAGGAGGAGGAGCAGTTCGCCGCGTACAAGCGCGCGGTCGAGTGGATGAAGGGCATGCCGGTGACGATCCGCACGATCGACGTCGGCGCGGACAAGCCGCTCGAGGCGCTCGACGAGGGCTACGAGACGGCGCCGAACCCGGCGCTCGGCCTGCGTGCGATCCGCTGGAGCCTGTCCGAGCCGCAGATGTTCCTCACGCAGTTGCGCGCGATCCTGCGCGCGTCCGCGTTCGGGCAGGTGAAGATCCTGATCCCGATGCTCGCGCACGCGCAGGAGATCGACCAGACGCTCGACCTGATCCGCGAGGCGAAGCGCCAGCTCGACGACGCGGGGCTCGCGTACGATCCGAACGTGCGCATCGGCGCGATGATCGAGATTCCGGCCGCGGCGATCGCGCTGCCGCTGTTCCTGAAGCGGTTCGATTTCCTGTCGATCGGCACGAACGACCTGATCCAGTACACGCTCGCGATCGACCGCGCGGACAACGCGGTCGCGCACCTGTACGACCCGCTGCATCCGGCCGTGCTGCACCTGATCTCCTATACGCTGCGCGAAGCGAAGCGGGCGGGCGTGTCGGTGTCGGTGTGCGGGGAGATGGCGGGCGATCCGGCGCTCACGCGCCTGTTGCTCGGGATGGGGCTCACCGAGTTCTCGATGCACCCGAGCCAGTTGCTGGTCGTGAAGCAGGAGATCCTGCGCGCGCACCTGAAGGCGCTCGAGAAGCCCACGGCCGATGTGCTGGCCGCATTCGAGCCGGAGGAAGTGCAGGCGGCGCTCAAGCGCCTGTCGGTCGCGGAACCGCGCGCGGACGCGGCCGCCTAGGCGGCACGCGCCGCGCTGCGGAACCGTCGCGAAGGTTGCGAAACGTCACGCATGCGCCGCCCGGCGCATGCATCCCGCGCGCGTCAGTGCCGGCCCTGGCACACGGGGCAGTCGGCCTGGCGCGCGATCTTCATCGTCGTCCATTCCATCCGCAGCGAATCGAGCATCATCAGCCGGCCGTTGAGCGTCGTGCCGATATCGCCGATCACGCGCAGCGCCTCGGCAGCCTGCATCGCACCGATGATGCCGACCGTCGGCGCGAACACGCCCATCGTCGCGCACGCGACTTCCTCGAACGGCTGGTCTTCCGGAAACACGCACGCGTAGCAGGGCGCACTCGGGTCGCGGAAGTCGAACGTGCTGATCTGGCCGTCGAAGCGCAGTGCGGCGCCCGACACGAGCGGCACGCCGTGCGCGACGCACGCGCGGTTGATCGCATGGCGCGTCGCGAAGTTGTCGGTGCAGTCGAGCACGACGGTTGCCTGCGGCACGTGTTCGTCGAGCCACGCATCGTCGACGCGCGCCGCGACCGCATGCACGGTCACTTCCGGGTTCAGCTGCGCGAGCGCGTCGCGCCCCGATTCGACCTTGCTGCGGCCGACCGATGCGGTCACGTGGAGGATCTGCCGCTGCAGGTTCGTGAGGTCGACCGTGTCGGCATCGACGAGCGTGATCGTACCGACCCCGGACGCCGCGAGATACATTGCGGCCGGCGAGCCGAGACCGCCGGCGCCGACGACGATCGCATGCGCGTCGAGAAAGCGCTGCTGCGCCTCGATGCCGATTTCGTCGACGAGGATGTGGCGGGAGTAGCGGAGGAGTTGATCGTCGTTCATGGGACAGTCGTGAGCGGGGCGGAAGCGCCGGCGTATCGATTCATTCTAGGCGTACATGAAAAACGGGCCATCGCGGTCTTCCCGCGATGGCCCGTCGGATGCCGGCCGGCGCTTACTGCGGTGCCGACGCGGGCTTCGGTGCGGCCGCCTTCGCGCCCGATGCCTTCGTGGTGGCCGCGGCCTTGCCGGCCGGGCTCTTCGCCGTGCTTTCGGCGAGCAGCGACTTCGATTCCTGCACCGGCTTGCCCTCCAGCTTGTTGAGCGCCTGCTGCATCATGAAGTCGTCGGTGCTGCCGAACTCGATCGGCTTGCGATCGCGGTCCTTCTGGCGCTGCTCCGGCGTCTTCTTGTCGTTCTGCTCCTCGAGGACGCGCAGCTGGTCCATTCGGCGCTGCTCGCGTTCTTCCTGTTCCTTCTTCTCGTTCGGATCCTGCGTGTTCGCGAGGTGGTTCGTGTAGTCGACCTCGCGCGTCACGAGCACGTCGTCCGGATCGCCGTCCGCGTACTGATCGACCGGCACGTCGGGCGTGATGCCCTTGTTCTGGATCGAACGGCCGCTCGGCGTGTAGTAGTAGGCCGTCGTCAGGCGCAGCGCGGTGTCGGCCGTCATCGGACGGACCGTCTGCACCGAGCCCTTGCCGAACGTCGTCTTGCCCATGATCTGCGCGCGCTTGGAATCCTGCAGCGCGCCGGCGACGATTTCCGACGCGGACGCCGAATACGCGTTTGTCAGCACGACCATCGGCACGGTCTTGAAGACCGGCGGCAGGCTCTTCAGCGGATCGCCGTCGAAGGACGGCAGGCGATAGTTGTCGTAAGTATCGCGGTAGACCTGCTTCGAATCCGGAATCTGGCCGTTGGTCGACACGACGACGGAGTCGGGCGGCAGGAACGCGCCGGCGACGCCGACCGCGCTTTGCAGCAGGCCGCCGCCGTTGTTGCGCAGGTCGAGGATCAGGCCCTTCAGATTCGGCTGCTGGCGTGCGATGTCCTGCAGCTTCGCGGCGAGATCGGGCGTCGTGCGCTCCTGGAAGCTCGTGATCCGGATGTATGCGTAGCCCGGGTCGAGCAGCTTCATCTTCACGCTCTGGACCCGGATGATCGCGCGCGTGACCGTGATCGGGAACGTGCGGTCGTCGCTCTTGCGGAAGATCGTCAACGTGACCTTGGTGCCCGGCTCGCCGCGCATCTGCTTGACGGCCTTGTCGAGCGTCATGCCGCGCACGGGCTTGTCGTTGATGCGGGTGATCAGGTCGCCCGGACGGATGCCGGCGCGGAACGCGGGGGTATCTTCGATCGGGGAGATCACCTTGACGAGGCCGTCTTCCTGCGAGATCTCGATGCCGAGACCCGCGAAGCGACCCTTGGTCTGCTCCTGCAGTTCGTCATAGTCGGTCTTGTCGAGGAACGACGAATGCGGGTCGAGGCTCGACACCATGCCCTTGATCGCCGCCGTCAGCAGCTTCTTGTCGTCGACCGGTTCGACGTACTCGCGCTTGATCTGGCCGAACACTTCCGCGAACAGGCGGAGCTGGTCGAGGGGAAGCGGCGTCGTGGCGGTCTGCTCGGCCGACGCCGAAACCTGCAGCGTGGCGAATACGCCCGTGGCGAGGCCCGCGGCAATCAGGCCGATGTTCTTCAATTTCATTCGCATAGAGAGTCTGGTGCGGTCGGGAAGCGCGTGGCTGTAGCGGGGATGTAGCGGACAAGTATAACTGTTCGTCCGATTGCTCAGTGCAACGGTGCGAAATGGCCCCGGAGCCCTGGTTCCCGGCGGGGTGCCGCCCCACGCGCAGCGGATTCGAAAGCGGATTCGACAGCACCGGGGCCGCGAAGGTTCGCGCCGCACGCCGGGGTGCGCCGGGCAGGCCGCGCGCGCGGCGGCATGCCCGGCATCGCGGGTATCAGCCCGCCTTGCCCTGCTTCGCGACGGCGGCCTGAGCCTTCGCGATCGCGTCCTGGTCGCCCAGGTAGTAGTGCTGGATCGGCTTCAGGTTCTCGTCGAGTTCATACACGAGCGGCACGCCGTTCGGGATGTTCAGGCCGACGATATCGCTGTCCGAGATGCCGTCGAGGTACTTGATCAGCGCGCGCAGCGAGTTGCCGTGCGCGGCGATCAGCACCTGCTTGCCCGCACGGACGGCCGGCGCGATCGATTCGTTCCACAGCGGCAGCACGCGCGCGACCGTGTCCTTCAGGCACTCGGTGAGCGGCAGTTGCTCGCGCGGCACCTTCGCGTAGCGCGGGTCGTCGAACGGCGCGCGCTCGTCGGTCGGGTCGAGCGCCGGCGGCGGCGTGTCGTAGCTGCGGCGCCACACGAGCACCTGGTCGTCGCCGAACTTGGCGGCCGTTTCCGCCTTGTTCAGGCCCGACAGCGCGCCGTAGTGGCGCTCGTTCAGGCGCCACGAGTGAACGACCGGCAGATACATCAGGTCCATCTTGTCCTGCACGTGCCACAGCGTGCGGATCGCGCGCTTGAGCACCGACGTGTACGCGATGTCGAACGTGTAGCCGGCCTCCTTGAGCAATTCGCCGGCCTGGTAGGCCTCGTTGCGACCCTGTTCGGTCAGGTCGACGTCGACCCAGCCGGTGAAGCGGTTTTCCTTGTTCCACGTCGATTCGCCGTGGCGGATGAGAACGAGTTTGTACATGGATCTTGCGGTCGGTAGTGAAGGAAGCGGGGCGCGTCGCGCGGTACCCGGTCCGGGTCCGCCATCGCGCAAGACGGTTATTTTATAATGGCGGGATTGTCCTTTTCCGATTTCTCTTTTTCCGGCGGCATTCCGTGACGTTCTTTACCAATTACACGAACCTGGCCCTTATCGCGATCCTGGTGGTTTCCGGCGGCCTGCTCGCATGGCCGGCCCTGCGCCGCGGCCGCGGCGGCCTGTCGGCCGCGGAGGCGACGCAGCTCATCAATCGCCGCAACGCGGTCGTGATCGACCTGCGTACCGCGTCCGACTTCGCCGCCGGCCATCTGCCGTCGGCGCGCCAGGTCGCCGCCGGCGAGATCGGCGCGAAGATCGCGCAGGTCGCGAAAAACAAGAGCACCCCCGTGCTGCTCGTCTGCCAGAACGGCCAGCAGTCGCAGAAGGCGGCGCGCGAGGTCGAGGCGGCGGGCTATGCCGAGGTGCACGTGCTCGAGGGCGGCGTCGCCGCCTGGCAGCAGGCCGGGATGCCGGTCGTCAAACAAGGAGTGGCGAAGTGAGCAAGGTTTTGATGTACAGCACGCAGGTGTGTCCGTATTGCATTCAGGCCGAGCGCCTGCTGAAGCTGCGCGGCGTCGAGCAGATCGAGAAGGTGCTGATCGACCGCGACCCGGCCCGCCGTGAGGAAATGATGACGCGCACGGGCCGTCGCACGGTGCCGCAGATCTACATCGGCGACACGCATGTCGGCGGTTACGACGATCTGTCGAAGCTCGACCGCGAAGGCGGGCTCTTGCCGCTTCTGCAAGCGGCCTGATTAGGGCAGAATGGCCGCCGGTCGCGCCGCGGCTCGAGCGCGCAGGATTCAACCGAGGCGGCCGGCGTGAAGCCGGGCCGCCCCGTCACCACTTTTAGGGAAACACCATGTCCGACGTCGAAAACCAACCGTTCTTCAACATCCAGCGCGTCTACCTGAAGGATATGTCGCTCGAGCAGCCGAATTCGCCGGCGATCTTCCTCGAGCAGGACATGCCGTCGGTTGAAGTCGAAGTCGACGTCAAGGCCGACCGCCTCGCGGAAAGCGTGTTCGAGGTCGTCGTGTCGGGTACCGTCACCGCGAAGGTGAAGGACAAGGTCGCGTTCCTGATCGAAGCGAAGCAGGCCGGCATTTTCGACATTCGCAACATTCCGGACGAACAGCTCGACCCGCTCGTCGGCATCGCGTGCCCGACGATCCTGTTCCCGTACCTGCGCTCGAACATCGCCGACGCGATCACGCGTGCGGGCTTCCCGCCGATCCACCTGGCGGAAATCAACTTCCAGGCGCTGTACGAGCAGCGTCTCGCGCAGCTTCAGCAGCAGCAGGCCGGTGCAGCAGGCGCACCGAACGGCACGACGCTGAACTGACGTTTCACTCCGGACCGGTGCTGGGTATGAAAGTAGCCGTTCTCGGCGCCGGTGCCTGGGGCACCGCGCTCGCGGGCCATCTGGCCGCGCGGCACGATACGCTTCTCTGGGCGCGCGACGCTGCGCTGATCGCCGGGCTGCAGGCCCGGCACGAAAATTCCCGCTATCTGGACGGCATCGCGCTGCCCGATGCGCTGCGCTACGACGCCGATCTCGGCGCCGCGCTCGCGCACGGCGCCGCGGACGACGCGCTGTGCGTGATCGCCGCGCCCGTGGCCGGGCTGCGCGCGCTGTTCGGCGCGATGCGCGACGCAGGCTGCGTGCCTGCGCACATCGTGTGGGTCTGCAAGGGCTTCGAGGCCGACACGCACCTGCTGCCGCATCAGGTGATCGCGGCCGAGCTGCCGGAGCAGCACAGCAACGGCGTGCTGTCGGGGCCGAGCTTCGCCCGCGAGGTCGGGCTCGCGCTGCCCGTCGCGCTGACGGTCGCAAGCACCTCCGCCGAATGCCGCGAGCGCACGCTCGCCGCGTTTCATCACGGCGCGATGCGGATCTACACGGGTGACGACGTGATCGGCGTCGAGGTTGGCGGCGCGGTGAAGAACGTGCTGGCGATCGCGACCGGCATCTCCGACGGCCTCGGGCTCGGGCTGAACGCGCGCGCCGCGCTGGTCACGCGCGGCCTCGCCGAAATGTCGCGGCTCGGCGTCGCGCTCGGCGGCCGTGCTGAAACCTTCACGGGCCTCACGGGCCTCGGCGACCTGATCCTCACCGCGACGGGCGACCTGTCGCGCAATCGCACGGTCGGCCTGCAACTGGCGGCTGGCCGCTCGCTGAACGACATCCTCGGCGCGCTCGGCCATGTGGCCGAAGGCGTGCGCTGCGCGCAGGCCGTGCTCGCGCTCGCGCGCGCGCAAGCGATCGAAATGCCGATCACCGAAGCCGTGTGCGGCGTGCTGTTCGACGGCGTCGCACCGCGCGATGCGGTCAGCGGCCTGCTGCGGCGCGACGCGCGCGCCGAATAGCACGGACGAATCTCACCGATTATTGCGGCCGGGCGCGCTCGCGCAAAGCGGGCCGCGCCAAAGCGCACTACGCTTGAACTGTCTCCGGCGTTTCGGGAGGGTGTCATGCTGCAGATCGGTTCCACCACGTTCGACGCGCAACTCGTCGACATCACGACGCTCGACGTCGACGCGATCGTCAACGCCGCGAACGGTTCGCTGCTCGGCGGTGGCGGGGTCGACGGCGCGATCCATCGCGCGGCCGGCCCGGGCCTCCTGGCCGAGTGCCGCACGCTCGGCGGCTGTGAGACCGGCGACGCGAAGCTCACGCGTGGCCACGGGTTGCCGGCGAAGTATGTGATTCATGCAGTCGGCCCGGTGTGGCACGGCGGCGGGCGCGGCGAGCCCGAGCTGCTCGCGGCATGCTACCGGCGCGTGATAGAGCTGGCCGAGGAGGTGGCGGCGACCTCGATCGCCTTCCCGGCGATCAGTTGCGGCGTGTACCGCTATCCAGCCGAGGAGGCCGTCGAGATCGCCGTCGGCACGGTCGCCGAAATGCTGCCGCAGGCGCCGAACCTCGCACGCGTGATATTCGCGTGTTTTTCATCCGACATCTACGACCTGTATCGCGCGCGGCTCGCGCGCAGCTAGCGCTGCCCGGCCGCGCGGTGCGGTTCGGGCCGGGCGCGCGTCAGGCGCCGCCTTCGAAACCGGCCTGACGCCACGCCTCGAACACGACCACGGCCACCGTGTTCGACAGGTTCAGGCTGCGGTTGCCCGGCCGCATCGGCAGGCGTACGCGCTGTTCGTTCGGGAAGCGTTCCAGCAATTCGGCCGGCAGGCCGCGCGTCTCGGAGCCGAACACGAACCAGTCGCCGGGCACGAACGCATGGTCGTGGAAGCGGCCCGAGCCGCGCGTCGTGAACGCGAACATTCGCGCGGTATCGGGCGCTTCGGTGGCGACGAACGCGTCCCAGTCGCGGTGCACGCGCATTTCCGCGTACTCGTGATAGTCGAGGCCCGCGCGACGCATCTTCGCGTCGTCGAGCGGAAAGCCGAGCGGCTCGATCAGATGCAGACGCGCGCCGGTATTGGCGCACAGGCGGATCACGTTGCCGGTGTTCGGCGGAATTTCGGGGGCGACGAGGACGACGTTGAACATGGTTGGGTCTGGCTGGGCCGACCGGGGCGGAGCAGCGTGCATTCCGTCCCGGCAGGCCGGTTCGTGACGACCGTCGCCGCGTGCGGGCGGCCGGCCTCTCTAACTAATTAATCCCTGGCGGTGCGCAGCGCAACCAGATTCGTCACGCGCGCGGCACCCGCCGCCTTCAATGCACTCGCGGCTGCCGCGAGCGTCGCACCGGACGTCATCACGTCGTCGACGAGCGCCACGTGGCAGCCGGTGAGGTCGCCCGCCGCTGCGAACGCTGCCTGCACGTTGTCGCGCCGCGCACGCCGGTCGAGCCGCGACTGCGGCGCGGTTTCGGTCACGCGTGCAAGCAGTGCCGCGTCGGCGCGCACGTCGAGCCGGCGCGCGAGCGGCCGCGCGATCGCCCACGCCTGGTTGTAGCCGCGCGCGACGAGCCGTCCGCGCGACAGCGGCACCGGTGCGATCACGTCGAAGCCGCCGGCGGCGCGCATCGCGTCCGTGTCTTCGATCCGCTGCGCGAGCCGGGCCGCGAATTCCGCACCCAGCGCGAGCCGCGCATGAAACTTCAGGCCGCGCGCGAGCCCGTTGAGCGGCGCGCGGTAATCGGCGAGCGCGAGCGTCGCATCGAACGGCGGCGGCGTCGCGCAGCATGCGTCGCACCGGTACGCGGATGCGGAAGCGGCACCACCGTGCCGGCCGCGCGCTTCGCGCAGCCGCGGCTGCCCGACGCCCAGCGGCACCGCGCAGACGTCGCAGCGCAGCCGCGCTTCGTTCCAGTACGCTGCGTCGCAGGCGCTGCAAATCACCGTATGTGACAAATTGCCGCACAGTGCGCACCGATTCGGCAACGCGAGCGCGACGACGCGCACGGCTAGCGCACGAACCTGCGACAAAACGACGCGCATCGGGCGCGGGGCGAAACGGCGATCCATTGCGAACACTCCTGGCGACCCCCGTCTCGCTGAAGGCCGCGAGGCGAGCGAGTATACTTCGGGCTCTTCGCCAGTGTGCCTGACATGTCCCCAGCTTCGACTTCAACCGGCCGTCCGGCCAATGACGCCCGGCGTTTGCGGCGGATCTTCGATCGCCGCGCCGCCGCGTTCGACGCGGTCGCGTTCCTGCCGCGAGAGATCGCGCAGCGGATGAACGAGCGTCTCGAATACATCAAGGTGAGCCCCGCGGCCGTGCTCGACGCGGGCTGCGGTCCGGGCGACGACCTGCCGGCACTGCGCGCGCGCTTTCCCGAAGCGCCGGTGTTCGGTGTCGACCTGTCCGGCGCGATGCTCGCGCGGGCGGGTCACCGCGAGGTCGAGCAGACGAGCTGGCGCCGCTGGCTGCCCGCGTCGCTCGGCCGGGCGCTGGGCCAGCGCGGCCCGCGCGTCGCGCAGGCCGACTTCTCGATGCTGCCGTTCGCGGCCGGCGCGTTCGACCTGATCTGGTCGAATCTCGCGCTGCACTGGCATTCGCGTCCCGATGCGGTATTTCCTGAATGGCAGCGCGTGCTGCGGGTGAACGGCCTGCTGATGTTCAGCACGCTCGGCCCCGACACGCTGCGCGAACTGCGCGCGGCCTGCACGGACGCCGAAGCGGCGCTCGGCATCGCGCCGCCCGCCGCGCGCGTCGTCGATTTCGTCGACATGCACGACCTCGGCGACATGCTCGTCGAAAGCGGCTTCGAGATTCCGGTGATGGACCAGGAAGTGCTGACCGTGACGTACAAGACGCCCGATTCCCTGCTGGCCGACGTGCGCCGCTGGGGCGCCTATCCGTTCGACCGCGCGGTGCCGCAGCGTGCGGCGCGGCGCTTTCGCGCGGCGCTCGGCGATGCGCTGGAAGCGCGCCGGCGCGCGGATGGCACGATTGCCCTGACGTTCGAAGTGATCTACGGCCACGCGTGGAAGGCCGTGCCGCGCACGACCGCCGAGGGGCACGGGATCGTGCGCATCGAAGATATCGGAAAGGGGCGTCCGAAGAATCGGTAAAGCGGTAAAGAGGGGTTTTGTTATGCCCGAAATTAGCGGCGCAAAGCGGGGTCGAATTGACGTGAAAAACGGCCGGGAAGCTTGTGGCGCTTGGCTCGCGGGCCGATAGCCGCTTGCTTGTGGATGCCATTGAACCCGCCTATAATGCGTCAGCTTGTCGTCCCGGGGTCCCCGCAATACGGGCCGACGAGTCCGATGCAGGCATGCATCGCATGCCATTCGCGTGAGGCGGCGATGGAAGCAGCGAGGGTTTTGGCGGAGACGACGAACGGTGAGCCGGTCCTCGAAGACTGGCTCATGAAACGTAACTGTTCGGTGTCGCCGCGCCAGTTCGTGCTGTTTTACGCGTCGCTCGCGGGCTTCTCGCTGGTGATCGCGGCATTGCTGATGTGGCGGGGGGCCTGGCTCGTCATGCCCTTCACCGGAATCGAATTGCTGGCGGTAGGCGTCGCGTTTGCGGTCTACGCCCGTCATGCGGTCGATTACGAGCGCATCAGGCTGTTTCCGCACCGGCTCGTGATCGAGCGGATGGATGCGGAGCGGTTCACGCAGATCGAATTCAACCCGCGCTGGGTGCGGGTCGAGCCGGGGGCGACGCCACGCGATCCGATTCGACTCGTATCGCGCGGGCAGACCGTCGTAATTGGGCAGCATCTCGCGCAGCACAAGCGGGCGCAGTTCGCCGATGAACTGCGCGTGTCGCTCAGGCGCTGCGGCTGACGAGGCGCGGGCATCGGCCGGAACGGGCCGGCGGCTTGCGACGGGGGAGGGGTTTGAATGGAAATTTTGGGTAAGGATGCTATGAAAACAATCAAGCGAGCCCTCACGGGCGTGCTGGCATGCAGCGGATTGCTCTTTGCCGGCGCTGCTCTGGCGGTCGGTGATAGCCCGGGCGGCCCCCGCGTCAACGAAATCAATTTTCAGCCGCCTGTCACGAAGATCGCCGAGGAGCTCTACGATCTCCACACGATGATGCTGATCCTGTGTACGGTGATCTTCGTCGGCGTGTTCGGCGTGATGTTCTATTCGATCTTCGCGCATCGCAAATCCAAAGGCCACAAGGCCGCCAATTTCCATGAAAGCACGACCGTCGAAATCATCTGGACGATCGTGCCGTTCATCATCGTCGTGCTGATGGCGCTGCCGGCCACGAAGGCCGTCGTCGCGATGAAGGACACGACCAACGCCGATCTCACGATCAAGGTCACCGGCTACCAGTGGAAGTGGGGCTACGACTACGTGAAGGGCCCGGGCGAGGGCATCAGCTTCCTGTCGACGCTCAGCACCCCGCGTGACGAAGTGATGGGCAAGAAGCCGATCACCGAGACGTACCTGCAGGAAGTCGACAACCCGCTCGTCGTGCCGGTCAACAAGAAGATCCGCATCATCACGACCGCGAACGACGTCGTTCACTCGTGGTACGTGCCCGCGTTCGGCGTGAAGCAGGATGCGATCCCCGGCTTCGTGCGCGACACGTGGTTCAAGGCCGACAAGGTCGGCACGTTCCGCGGCTTCTGTACCGAACTGTGCGGCAAGGAACACGCGTTCATGCCGGTCGTGGTCGTGGTGCTGTCGGACGACGACTACGCGAAGTGGGTGACCGCGCAGAAGGCCAAGCTGGCCAGCGCTTCGGTCGATCCGAACAAGGTCTACACGATGGCCGAACTCGTCGCGCACGGCGAGGAAGTCTACAAGGCGAACTGCGCGGCCTGCCACCAGGTGAACGGCAAGGGCCTCGGCGCCTTCCCGGCGATGGACGGCAGCCAGATCGTGAACGGCCCGATCGCAGGTCACGTCGAGCGCGTGCTGCACGGCAAGGGTGCAATGCCGTCGTGGGCATCGCTGTCGGACCTCGACATCGCATCGGTCATCACGTACGAGCGCAATTCGTGGGGCAACCACAAGAACGACCTGCTGCAGCCGAAGCAAGTGGCTGACGCGCGCAACGGCAAGATGCCGGAAGACGCGGCAGGTGCGGCGGCCCCGGCCGAAGCGGCCTCGGCACCGGCGCAAGCCGCGTCGGGCGCGGAGGCAGCGTCGGCATCGGCTGCGCTGTCGACGATCTACTTCGAGACGGGCAAGAGCGTGCTGCCGGCCGACGCGAAAGCGGCGATCGCTGCAGCGGCCGACTATGCGAAGGCACATCCGGACGCGAAGCTCGCGCTGTCGGGTTTCACCGACAAGACGGGCTCGGCCGACGCGAATGCCGAACTCGCCAAGCATCGTGCACAGGCCGTGCGCGACGCGCTGAAGGCAGCAGGCGTGGCGGAAGACCACATTATTCTCAAAAAGCCGGAAACGATCACGGGCGGGGCTGACGCCAAGGAAGCCCGGCGTGTCGAGATCGGGCCGGCGGCTTGACGTGTCGCTGAGTTAGTCGACGTATTCGCATTAGGAGATTCTCATGTCTAGCATCGGGCACGACGTAGCCGCGGACCACGCGCACGACGACCACGCGCACGAAGCCCCGCACGGCTGGCGGCGCTGGCTGTTCGCCACCAACCACAAGGACATCGGTACGCTGTACCTGCTGTTCTCGTTCATCATGTTCCTGTCGGGCGGCGTGATGGCGCTCGCCATCCGTGCCGAGCTGTTCGAGCCGGGCCTGCAGATCATGCGTCCGGAGTTCTTCAACGAACTCACGACGATGCACGGCCTGATCATGGTGTTCGGCGCGATCATGCCGGCGTTCGTCGGCTTCGCGAACTGGATGATTCCGCTGCAGATCGGCGCATCCGACATGGCGTTCGCGCGGATGAACAACTTCAGCTTCTGGCTGCTGCCGGTCGCGGCCGTGCTGCTGGTCGGTTCGTTCTTCGCGCCGGGCGGCGCGACGGCCGCCGGCTGGACGCTGTACGCACCGCTGTCGACTCAGATGGGCCCGGGCATGGACTTCGCGATCTTCGCGGTCCACATCATGGGTGCTTCGTCGATCATGGGCGGGATCAACATCGTCGTGACGATCCTGAACATGCGCGCACCGGGCATGACGCTGATGAAGATGCCGATGTTCGCATGGACCTGGCTGATCACCGCGTACCTGCTGATCGCCGTGATGCCGGTTCTGGCAGGCGCGATCACGATGGTGCTGTTCGACCGCCACTTCGGCACGTCGTTCTTCAACGCGGCAGGCGGCGGCGACCCGGTGATGTACCAGCACATCTTCTGGTTCTTCGGCCACCCCGAGGTGTACATCATGATTCTGCCGGCGTTCGGGATCGTGTCGCAGGTGATCCCGGCGTTCGCACGCAAGACGCTGTTCGGCTATAGCTCGATGGTGTACGCGACGGCTTCGATCGCGATCCTGTCGTTCATGGTCTGGGCGCACCACATGTTCGCAACGGGCATGCCGGTCACCGGCCAGCTGTTCTTCATGTACGCGACGATGCTGATCGCCGTGCCGACGGGTGTGAAGGTGTTCAACTGGCTCGCGACGATGTGGCGCGGCTCGATGACGTTCGAAACCCCGATGCTGTTCGCGATCGGCTTCCTGTTCGTGTTCACGTTCGGCGGTCTGACGGGCCTGATGCTGGCGATGGCGCCGCTCGACATCCAGTATCACGGCACCTACTTCGTGGTGGCGCACTTCCACTACGTGCTGGTGGCCGGTTCGCTGTTCGCGCTGTTCGCGGGTTGGTACTACTGGGCGCCGAAGTGGACGGGCTGGATGTACAACGAGACGCGCGGCAAGATCCACTTCTGGGCGTCGATGATCTTCTTCAACCTGACGTTCTTCCCGATGCACTTCGTCGGTCTCGCGGGCATGCCGCGCCGCTATGCGGACTACCCGGCGCAGTTCACGGACTTCAACCAGGTGGCGACGATCGGTGCATTCGGCTTCGGCCTCGCGCAGGTGTACTTCCTGTTCGCGGTCGCGCTGCCGGCCTACCGTGGCGGCGGCGAGCTGGAAAAGGCGTCGGACAAGCCGTGGGATGGCGCGACGGGCCTCGAGTGGACGGTGCCGAGCCCGGCTCCCTTCCACACGTTCGAGCAACCGCCGCACGTCGAATAAGTTTCACTTGGCGTTCCGTCGCTGCCTGCCGTGCGGGCAGGCGCGGCGGACGCCGAATCGAAGTTTCAGCGAAGTTTCAGATGAACCGGAATCCACAAGAAAGACGAACGCCCGAGCAGATTCGCGCGGGCAACAAGCGGCTCGGCCTCATCCTGCTCGTCATCGCCGCCGTTTTTTTTGTGGGTGTCGTGATCAAGCAGTGGTGGCTGTCCACTCACTGATGCAGCAACTGACGCAGTAGCGAGGAAGTAGTCGTATGTCGAAGCCGGAAGAGGGCGCCGTCGATCGCGCGTTCAATCGTTCGATGCTGATGAAGCTCTTCGTCGTGGCCGGACTGATGTTCGGCTTCGGCTTCGCGCTGATTCCGATGTATCGCGCGATTTGCCAGATCACCGGCATCAACAACCTGGTGCAGCGCGATGTCAGCGAACGCGAGGCGAAGAACTCGCAGGTCGACTACAGCCGCACGGTGTCGGTCGAGTTCGACGCGAATGCGCGCGGCCCGCTCGGGTTCAAGCCGGAGCACAACAGCCTTGACGTGCATCCGGGCGAGCTGACGACGATCGTGTACGACGTGACCAACGGGCAGGGCCGGCCGATGGTGGCGCAGGCGATTCCGAGCTACGCGCCGAAGCAGGCAACGGAATTCTTCAAGAAGATCGAGTGTTTTTGCTTCACGCAACAGACGCTGGCCGCGAACGAGTCGCGCAAGATGCCGGTGGTGTTCGTGATCGATCCGAAGCTGCCGAAGGACGTGAAGACGATCACGCTGTCGTACACGTTCTTCGAGCTGAACACGCCGGCCACGCCGGCGCCGGCACCGCGCAAGACGGCGGCGCAGGGCGCGGCGAAGCCGGACGCATGACGACGGAGACGGGGCGGTGACAGAGACCAAGCGGAGCGGGTCGTTCGGCCAGGCGGTGAAAGCGGTGCTGTGGTCGTTCTTCGGGGTGCGCAAGCGGCGCGACCTGGAGGCCGACGCGACGCAGCTCAATCCGCTGCACGTGCTGATCGTCGCGTTGATCGCGGCCGGTGTGTTCATCGGCGTGCTGATCCTGATCGTGCGCGCGGTCGTGGGTTGAGGCCCGCGGCCACGAAAGAATGCAGTGCGTGGCGCCCGGGCGCTGCGTGCGGGAAAGAGCGGCGGCGGCACGCGCCGTGCAAGAAATAAAGCCGGAGCGGTTTCCGGTACACAAATTGGACTGAAGTGGAGAATCAAGCATGAGCGGTCAAAACCAGACCCCGTACTATTTCGTGCCGCATCCGTCGCAGCATCCGATCAGCGCGGCCATCGGCCTGCTGGTCATGCTCGCGTCGGTGGCGCTGTGGATCAACGGTCACGACTGGGCTCCGTACACGGCGCTGCTTGGCCTGCTGTGGTTGCTCTTCACGCTGTATCACTGGTTCGGCGACGCGATCGCCGAGTCGGAAGGCGGTCATTACGGCAAGAACGTCGACAAGTCGTACCGCTGGAGCATGAGCTGGTTCATCTTCTCCGAAGTCATGTTCTTCGGCGCATTCTTCGGCGCGCTGTTCTATGCGCGTGAAATCGCGCTGCACCAGCTCGGCAGCCTCGACTACAAGCTGATCTGGCCGGACTTCTCCGCCGTGTGGCCGAACGAAGGCCCGGCCGCGCTTGCCGGTCACTTCAAGACGATGGGCCCGTGGCCGGTCCCGACGCTGAACACCGCATTCCTGCTGGCGTCGGGTGCGACGCTGACGGTGTCGCACCACGCGCTGCGCGACGACCACCGCAACAAGGCGATCGCCTGGCTGGCCGCGACGCTCGTGCTCGGTGTCTGCTTCCTGTTCATGCAGGGCTTCGAGTACTACCACGCGTACAACGAACTGAACCTGACGCTGAACTCGGGCGTGTACGGCTCGACGTTCTTCCTGCTGACGGGTTTCCACGGCTTCCACGTGTTCCTCGGCGGCACGATGCTCGCGGTGGTGCTGGTGCGGATGATCCGCGGCCACTTCAAGCCCGATCACCACTTCGCATTCGAAGGCGCCGCGTGGTACTGGCACTTCGTCGACGTCGTCTGGCTCGGCCTGTACGTCGTCGTCTACTGGCTGTAAATGCAGGAACGGCCCGCGCAGCGATGCGCGGGCCGTTTTCATTGGCGGGGACGGGGCAGCGGCTGGTTGCCTGCGCTCAACGCCAACCCGGCGCCGCCGCGACTTCGTCAGGCGGCGCTTTTGCTTGGTGGTGCCGTTGTGCGGCGAAATGTCACAGCGGTCGCGGCGGTCACGGTGACCGCCGGCACGAATGCATCAACGCCCGATCGGCAGGCCGGTCGAATGGATCCAGCCCATCCAGTTCGCGAACAGGATGAACAGGAACAGCGAGACCGACAGCCCGACGCGGGTGGCAAGCGACCACACCATGCGTTTCGTGTGGCCGCGGTCTTGCATCATGAAGTAGAGCGCCGAGCCCATGCTGGCGACGATGAGGACGAAGGCGATGGGAACGAGGATGTGCATGACGCGAACCGGACGACGGCAATTCGAAAGGAAGAGGATAATTATCGCACTTCGCTTTCGCGAATGCGTCTCGCGGGTGGCCCGATGAGGATCCGCTGGCTGCCTGCGCTGCTGATACTCGCCATCGTCGCGGTCACGATTCGCCTCGGGTTCTGGCAGCGCGACCGTGCGCATCAGAAGGAGGCGCTGCAGGCGAGCATCGTGCGCTACGAGCACGCGGTGCCCGTCGACGTCGGTGCGCAGCCGATTCCGCTCGCGTCGATCGAGTTCCATCGCGTGCGGGCCAGGGGTCGCTTCCTGCCGGAGCAAGCGGTGTTCCTCGACAATCGGCCGTATAACGACCAGCCGGGTTTTTACGTCGTGATGCCGTTTAAACTCTCGGGCGGCGGCGTCGTGCTGGTGAACCGCGGCTGGCTGCCGCGCAACATCGCCGATCGCACGGCGATCGAGCCGTTTTCGACACCGGATGGCGACATCGAGATCGAAGGCATCGCGCGCGCCGATGCGTCGCGCGCGTTCGAGCTTGGCGAAGGCGGCTCGGCCGCGCACCAGAAGATCCGGCAGAACCTGGACGTCGCCGCGTATGCGAAGGAAACGGGGCTGCCGCTACAGCCGTTCGTGATCCAGCAGACGAGCGACGACGGCGACAAGCTCGTGCGCGACTGGCCGGCGGCGACGACCGGCGTCGAGCGCAATTACGGTTACATGTTTCAGTGGTGGGCCATGGCGGCTGCCGCGCTCGGTTTCGGCCTGTACGCCGCGCGGCGTGCGGCGAAGAAATCGGCCGGCGCGTGAGCGCCATGCCAGGACGCGGCGCACGCGCCGCGGGTTCGTTTCGAGAGGTCTGATTTGTCCATGCAATCTTCCCGTCGGGGTCCGGCCGCAGCGCCGATTTCGCCCGCGGCCCGCAAGCGCGGCCGCTGGATGCTCGTGCTGCTGGGTCTCGTGTGCGCAGCACCGATCATCGCGTCGTACTTCACCTATTACGTGATCAAGCCGAAGGGCGGCTCGACCAACTACGGCACGCTGATCGAGCCGCAGCGGCCGATCCCGGCCGACCTGCAGGTGACCGACGAAACCGGCAAGACGGTGCCGCTGTCGTCGCTGCGCGGCGTGTGGCTGTTCGTGATGACCGATCGCAGCGCGTGCGATGACGCCTGCGCGCAAAAGCTCTACTTCATGCGCCAGGTCCGCGTCACGCAGGCGGGCGAGCGGCACCGGATCACGATGGTATGGCTGCGCAGCGATGCGGGCGCGGTCCCGCCGAAGGTGCTGGAGGCCTATCCGGACACGCGCCGGCTGGTCGCCGATCCGGCCGCGGTCGCCGCGTGGCTGCCGGCAGACGCCGGCACCAGGGACAGCGACCACATCTACATGGTCGATCCGAACGGCAACCTGATGATGCGTTTCCCGAAGGACCCGAATCCCAGCAAGATCAAGGCGGACGTCACGAAGCTGCTGAAGTGGTCGAGCATCGGCTAAGGCGAGACGACGAGGCAACCATTCAATGTCGTATCTACTGCAACTCGGCCTGATCGGCCTCTGCATCGCGCTGCTGCCGCTGTCGTACGTGTGGGTCAAGGCCGACGACGACAAGTTCCGCAAGCTGGTGTGGATCACCACGTTCCTGACCCTCGACCTCGTGATGTTCGGCGGCTTCACGCGGCTGACCGATTCGGGCCTCGGCTGCCCGGACTGGCCCGGCTGCTACGGCACGTCGTCGCCGTTCATCGCGCACGCCGCGATCACGGCCGCGCACCAGGCGATGCCGACCGGCCCCGTCAGCATGACGAAGGCGTGGATCGAGATGATCCACCGTTATTTCGCGATGGCGATCGGCGTGCTGATCATCGCCCAGGTCGTGATTGCGTGGTCCGCGCGGTTGCGCCGCCGCCCGCTGCACGTGTCGCCGTGGTGGCCGACGAGCCTCTTGCTGCTGATCGTCGTGCAGGGCGTGTTCGGCGCGTGGACGGTCACGATGAAGCTGCAGCCGGTGATCGTCACGACGCACCTGCTGCTCGGCCTCACGCTGCTCGGCACGCTCGGCTGGCTCGCGGCGCGGCAGACGCCGCTGCCGTCGCATGACCCGGAGGCCGGCCGCTACCGCGCGGCCGCGCTCGCGGCGCTGGTGCTGCTGGTCGTGCAGATCGCGCTCGGCGGCTGGGTGAGCACCAACTACGCGGTGCTCGCGTGTACCGACTTCCCCACCTGCAACGGTCAGTGGATTCCGCCGATGAATTTCGAGCAGGGCTTCCATCTGTGGCGCGCGCTCGGCATGACGAAGGATGGCGACGCGATCACGCAGGACGCGCTGGTCGCGATCCACTGGACGCACCGCACGTTCGCGTTCGTCGTGGTCGCGTTCCTGGTCGCGTTCGCGCTCAAGATGCGCCGCTTCGAGTCGCTGCGCCGGCCCGCGAACGGCGTGCTGCTGGTGGTCCTGCTGCAGTTCCTGACGGGCCTGACCAACATCGTGCTGCAGTGGCCGCTGCCGGTCGCCGTCGCGCACAACGGCGGCGCCGCGATCCTGCTGCTGCTCGTCGTCATGTTAAACTTTCGCATCCTTTCAAGCCGCCCCGGCCGTGTCGCGCAGCACGCGCGCGACGCCGCCCCGGCGTGACCGCCCCCATGCAAAGCACCCTTTCCCAATCGCCCGGTAGCCGGTTTTCTCAGTACATGGCGCTGACGAAGCCGCGTGTCACGCAGCTTGCGGTGTTCTGTGCGGTGATCGGCATGTTTCTCGCGACGCCGGGCATGGTGCCGTGGCATGTGCTGATCGGCGGCACCGTCGGCATCTGGCTGCTGGCCGGCGCGGCGTTCGCGATCAACTGCCTCGTCGAACAGAAGATCGACGCGATGATGCGGCGCACCGCATGGCGTCCTTCCGCGCGCGGCGAGATCACGACCCCGCAGATCCTGCTGTTCTCGGCCGTGCTCGGCAGTGTCGGCGCATGGACGCTCTATACGTTCACGAACCCGCTGACGATGTGGCTGACGATCGCCACCTTCGTCGGCTACGCGGTGATCTACACGCTGCTGCTCAAGCCGATGACGCCGCAGAACATCGTGATCGGCGGCGCATCGGGCGCGATGCCGCCGGCGCTCGGCTGGGCCGCGGTCACCGGCGCGGTGCCCGGCGATGCTTGGATCCTCGTGCTGATCATCTTCGTGTGGACGCCGCCGCATTTCTGGGTGCTCGCGCTGTATCGCCGCAAGGATTATGAAAACGCGGGCCTGCCGATGCTGCCCGTCACGCACGGCGAGAAATTCACGCGGCTGCACATCCTGCTGTACACGGTGATCCTGTTCGCGGTCACGCTGATGCCGTTCATCTCGGGGATGAGCGGGGCCGTCTACCTGACGAGCGCGGTGCTGCTCGGCGCGGTGTTCCTCGCGTATGCCTGGAAGATCCACCGCGACTATTCGGATGAACTCGCCCGCAAGGCTTTCCGCTACTCGATCGTCTATCTGTCGCTGCTGTTCGCCGCGCTGCTCGTCGATCACTATGCACGCCCGCTGCTCGGCGTGTAACCGCACGGTTTGAACGCAATGCTCCATTCATGGTTCGGGCGCCGCGCGCGCCAAGGCTGGATGCTCGCGTGCGCATTCGCGGCAGCCACGCTGCTCGCCGGCTGCGACAACGCGCCGAAGTTCCAGAATCTCGACATCACCGGCAACACGCAGTTCGGCAGCGATTTCTCGCTGCCCGACACGACGGGCAAGGTGCGCACGCTCGCCGACTTCAAGGGCCGTGCGGTCGTGATGTTCTTCGGCTATACGCACTGCCCGGACGTGTGCCCGACGACGATGGCCGAGCTGTCTGAAGCACTGAAGCAGCTCGGGCCCGATGCCGCGAAGCGCGTGCAGGTGCTGTTCGTCACCGTCGATCCGGAGCGCGACACGCCGGCGCTGCTCGGCCAGTACGTGCCCGCGTTCGATCCGTCGTTCATCGGCCTGCGGCCGGCCGACGAAGCGGCGCTCAAGAAGGTCGCGAAGGATTTCCGCGTGTACTACGCGAAGGTGCCCGGCAAGACGCCCGGCAGCTACACGATGGATCACACCGCCGCGAGCTACGTGTTCGACCGCGACGGCAAGCTGCGCCTGTTCGTGCGCGACGGCCAGGGCCCCGGCCCGTGGGTTCACGACCTGAAGCTGCTGGTCGACTGAGCGGCGCGCGCCGCATGTTCGCGCGGGCGTTCGCCCGGCGAAACGCGTGACGGCCGCGATGCGCCGTCACGCATTCTTCCTGTTTCCCCTCGATCTGCATGCGCCGCCTCGCGAGGCGGCGTGCGTGCGCACATTCGCGCGCCGGCGCGTTACGGCAGTGCCGGCACGTTGAAGCCCTGCGCGGCACGCGTGATCCGGAATTCCGTCACGCGATACGTCGCGAGCCCTTCGGTCACGAACGGATCGGTCTCGAGGATCGCGTCCAGTTCGTCGCGGTCGATGCGGGCCGCGAGGATCACGCCGCCTTCGCGCGGCACCTTCGGCCCCGCTGCGATGAAGATGCCGCGCTCGAACAGCGGCTGCAGATACGCACGATGGCGTTCGAGCGCATCGTCGATGCGCTCGAGCGACGCGTTGTAGTGGATGTCGATGACGTACATGGATGGCCCTGGAATGTCGCCGGCGCGTCGTGTGCCGGTCAGCCGGTCTTTTTAGCACAGCGGCTGTCCCGTGTCGTGCCGGCCGTCGTGCGTGTATTCAAGTTGTAAGTCTCGTTGCCGTAAATACGGAGGCAACCGTTTGCGCGCGACCGGCCGTTCGCGCGTATCGCGGGCATCGACTTCGACAACAAGGCACGCAGATGAGCAGAATGAGTTTGAATCGCAAGCTGTGGCTCGCGCTTGCGCTGGTATGGATCGGCTTGCTCGGCGTCGGCGCATGGAGCGCATACGAGACGCGCGCGACGATGCTCGCCGAACGCAAGGCAGGCATCGCCAACCTGGTCGACTCGGCGGCCGGCATCGTCAGCGCATATCACGCGCTCGCGCAGAGCGGCACGCTGTCCGAGGCCGACGCGAAGCGCGACGCGCTCGCGAGCGTGGCCGCGATGCGCTACGGCGAGTCGGGCTATGTGTTCGTGATGGATTCGAAACCCGTCGTGCTGATGCACCCGACGCTGCCGAAACTTGTCGGCACGCAGGTCGGCGACTATCTCGACCCGGACGGCAAGCCGCTGTTCGTCACGATCCTGAACGCCGCGAAGGCGACCGGCAGCGGCTTCGCCGAGTATCGCGGGCGGCTGCCGCACAGCGAGACCGCGGTGCCGAAGATCAGCTACGTCACGCGCTTCGCGCCGTGGGACTGGAACATCTCGAGCGGCGTGTTCCTCAAGGACATCGATACCGTCTACTACCGGACGCTGTTCGGCCACCTCGCGGTCGTGTTCGCGATCGGCTTCGCGATCAGCGCGGCGATGCTCGTGATCATCCGCAACGTGCGCGGCAGCCTTGGCGGCGAGCCGGACGAAGCGGCCGCGCTGGCGACCCGCATCGCGCAGGGCGACCTCACGCGGCCGGTGCCGGTGCGCGCAGGCGACGACACGAGCATGATGGCGGCGATGCGCGACATGCAGGCGCGCCTGCAGGCGACGATCGGCGGAATCCGCCAGTCGGCCGAGTCGATTGCGTCGGCGAGCCGCGAGATCGCGTCCGGCAACGACGACCTGTCGCAGCGCACGGAGGAGCAGGCCGCGTCGCTCGAGGAAACGGCCGCGAGCATGGAGCAGCTGACCGCGACGGTGAAGCAGAACGCCGACAACGCGCGGCAGGCGAGCGGGCTCGCGAACAATGCATCGGAGATCGCGCGGGCGGGCAACGACGTCGTCAGTCGCGTGATCGGAACGATGGGCGAGATCGACGACAGCTCGCGCAAGATCGCCGACATCATCGGCGTGATCGAGGGCATTGCGTTCCAGACCAACATCCTCGCGCTGAACGCGGCGGTCGAGGCAGCGCGGGCCGGCGAGCAGGGGCGCGGCTTCGCGGTGGTCGCGGGCGAGGTGCGTTCGCTCGCGCAGCGCAGCGCGACGGCTGCGAAGGAGATCCGCCAACTGATCGTCGATTCGGTCGAGCGCGTGCGTAACGGCTCGACGCTGGTCGGCCAGGCCGGCACGACGATGGGCGAGATCCTGCAGGCGGTCGCGCGCGTGACCGACATCATGGGCGAGATCGCGGCGGCGTCCGAAGAGCAGGCGAGCGGCATTACGCAGGTTGGGCGCGCGGTCACACAGATGGATCAGGTCACGCAGCAGAACGCGGCGCTCGTCGAGGAGGCCAGCGCGGCCGCGGCGTCGCTGCAGGAGCAGGCCGGCCGGCTGCGCGACGCGATCAGCGCGTTCCGGGTCGCCGATGCCGGTGGCCGCGTGCATTGAACGCAACTAACGGCCTGATGGCGGCGTGGTAGCGGCCTGGTCGCGCATCGTTCGCCAGCACCGCTGCGGTGCATACCCATATGAGCGGGATGTATTTCACTTCCGGCCGATCCTGTGACACCATTTGCCCCTTCCTGCGAGTTCGGGGATACCCGTATCGCGCCCCATTTTTAGTTAGCAAGAAAGCGAGAAACAGATGAAGCGTCGCAGTCTCCTGAAGGTATTTTCCGTGCTGGCCACCGGTGCCGCGCTGACGCTGTCGGCGGGCGCGCACGCCGAAGACAAGGTCATCAAGGTCGGCACGGTCGCCGGCCCGGATGCGGAAGTGTGGCAGGTCGTGCAGAAGGTCGCGAAGGAGAAGGAAGGCCTGAACGTGAAGGTCATCGAGTTCAACGACTACGTGCAGCCGAACGCGGCGCTCGATGCGGGCGACCTCGACGCGAACAGCTTCCAGCACCAGCCCTACCTCGACAGCCAGGTGAAGCAGCGCGGCTATAAGATCGTCGGCGCGGGCCTGACCTACATCTCGCCGATCGGCGTGTACTCGAAGAAGTTCAAGGCGCTGAAGGACCTGCCGCAAGGCGCGAAGCTCGCGGTGCCGAACGATCCGTCGAACGAGAACCGCGCGCTGCTGCTGCTGCAGACGCAAGGCGTGATCAAGCTGAAGGCCGGCGCCGGCACGGGCGGCAACAACGCGACGGTGCTCGACATCGCCGAGAATCCGAAGAAGCTGAAGATCTCCGAGCTCGACGCCGCGCAACTGCCGCGCGTGCTGTCGGATGTCGACGCCGCCGTGATCAACACGAACTACGCGCTCGCCGCGAACCTGCAGCCGACCAAGGACGCGATCGCGCTCGAATCGCTGACGAGCCCGTATGCGAACCTGATCGCCGTGCGCGCGAAGGACAAGGATCAGCCGTGGGTGAAGAAGCTGGTCAAGGCGTACCAGTCGCCGGAAGTGCGGGAATTCATCAAGAAGCAGTTCAAGGGCTCGATGGTCGCGTCGTTCTGAACGGCGCACACCGGTCGGACCGCTGAAACGAAAGGGCCTGCCTCGCGCAGGCCCTTTTTCATTGGCGCGGCTGCAGATCATTGCGCGGCGCCCGGCGTTCAGCGCTGGCTCACATCTCGCCGCGCCGCGAGCAGATCGCCATGATCTGCTGGATCGCGTAGTTGTCGCGCACGCCCGGCAGCGACTGCACGACGCACTCGTGAAAGCGCCGCTCGCGCGGCAGCAGCATCGCGTTGTTGCGGTACAGCGCGTCGCACGAGCGCTGGATCAGTTGTGCGGCCGCGCCGTTGCGGCTCTCGCGCAGCGCACCCAGCATGCAGTCGTCGTATTGCGCATAGCCGTCGGTCAGCGCGAATGCCGCACTCGGCAGCGCCAGCGCGACGACCGCGCACGCGATCGCACGGATTCCCCGTTTCATGCACGCTCCGTTGGTGTGGATTGGGTCCGCGGACAGCATAACGTAAAGCTGTGAACGCGGCTGACGTGTTGCGCCGGGGCCGGCGCCAAGCGCCGCCGGCCGGGCTTCCCGAGCGTTTCGCAGCCGCTCGGCGGCCGCGTGTGCCGGCCGGACGCCCGAAAGCGCGAAGTCAGGTGGTGGTCTGCGGAAATGGTATCCTCGTGCGTTCGCCGCCGCGCGCCTTCCCGGGGCCCGCGCGGGGCCGCTGCCGCCCACACCGTCACCCGGTTGCGCGTGCTCGGCACCTGCATGACGGCGGCGGGAATCCATCATCCAGAACCGACACAAATACGGGGGAGACTCACCCATGAAGCGTTTCAAGATTTTCGCGATCCGTTCGATCACGGCCGGTGTCGCCGCATTCGCGCTCGCGGGCGCCGCGCACGCACAGACGGTCAAGGTGCTGTCGATCGTCGACCACCCGGCACTCGATGCGATCCGCGACGGCGTGCGCGCCGAACTGAAGGCGGAAGGTTACGGCGACGACAAGCTCAAGTGGGAATACCAGAGCGCGCAGGGCAACACGGGCACGGCCGCGCAGATCGCGCGCAAGTTCGTCGGCGACCAGCCCGACGTGATCGTCGCGATCGCGACGCCGGCCGCGCAGGCGGTGGTTGCATCGACGAAGAGCGTGCCGGTCGTCTATTCGGGGGTGACCGATCCGGTCGCAGCCCAGCTCGTGAAGGGCTGGGGCCCGTCGGGCACCAATGTGACGGGCGTCTCCGACAAACTGCCGCTCGACCGTCAGGTCGCGCTGATCAAGCGCGTCGTGCCGAAGGCGAAGACGGTCGGCATGGTCTACAACCCGGGCGAGGCGAACTCGGTCGTGGTCGTGAAGGAGCTCAAGGAGATCCTCGCGAAGCAGGGGATGACGTTGAAGGAAGCGGCCGCGCCGCGCACCGTCGACATCGGCCCGGCCGCGAAGAGCCTGATCGGCAAGGTCGACGTGATCTACACGAACACCGACAACAACGTCGTGTCCGCATACGAAGCGCTCGTGAAGGTCGCGAACGAAGCGAAGATCCCGCTCGTCGCCGGCGACACCGACAGCGTGAAGCGCGGCGGCATCGCGGCGCTTGGCATCAACTACGGCGACCTCGGCCGGCAGACCGGCAAGGTCGTCGCGCGCATCCTGAAGGGCGAGAAGCCGGGCGCGATCGCATCGGAAACGAGCAGCAACCTCGAGCTGTTCGCGAACACGGGCGCGGCCGCGAAGCAGGGCGTGACACTGTCGCCGGATCTGCTCAAGGAAGCGAAGACGGTCATCAAGTAAGCCGCGGCCCGACCGCCGCGCTTGCGGGCCCGATCCGGGCCCGAACGAAACCGCCGGACGGGCGGCTCCCACCCGGGGCCGCCCGTCCGCTTCGCCCGGCCGTACACGTGAGGCCGGGAAGCAACAGGATTTCCCCATCATGTCTCTGTTCTCGTTTCTGGGCGCGCTGGAGATCGGCCTGATCTTCAGTCTCGTCGCCCTCGGGGTGCTGATCTCGTTTCGCATCCTCAACTTCCCCGACCTGACCGTCGACGGCAGCTTTCCGCTCGGCGGCGCCGTCGCCGCGACGCTGATCTCCGCCGGCCACGACCCGTTCACGTCGACGGTGCTCGCGATCGTCGCGGGCGCGCTGGCCGGCTTCGTCACGGGCTGGCTCAACGTGCGCCTGAAGATCATGGACCTGCTCGCCAGCATCCTGATGATGATCGCGCTCTATTCGGTGAACCTGCGGATCATGGGCCGGCCGAACGTACCGCTCATCACCGAGCCGACGATCTTCACCGTGCTGCAGCCCGACTGGATGCCCGACTACGTGCTGCGCCCGGCGCTGCTCGCGATCGTCGTCGTGGTCGCGAAGCTCGGCCTCGACTGGTTCTTCTCGTCGCAGCTCGGCCTCGCGATGCGCGCGACCGGCGCGAACCCGCGGATGGCGCGCGCGCAGGGCATCGCGACGGGCCGCGCGACGCTCGCCGGGATGGCGCTGTCGAACGCGCTCGTCGCGCTCGCCGGTGCGCTGTTCGCGCAGACGCAGGGCGGCGCCGACATCTCGATGGGGATCGGCACGATCGTGATCGGGCTGGCCGCGGTGATCATCGGCGAGACGCTGCTGCCCGCGCGCCGGCTCGTGCTGACGACGCTCGCGGTCGTGCTCGGTGCGATCGTCTACCGCTTCTTCATCGCGCTCGCGCTGAACAGCGAATTCATCGGCCTGAAAGCGCAGGACCTGAACCTCGTGACGGCTGCGCTCGTCACGATCGCGCTGGTGCTGCCGGCGACGCGCAAGAAGCTGTTCGCGCGCAAGAACGGAGGGGCCTGACATGTTGTCCGCACAAGACCTGAAACTCACGTTCAATCCCGGCACGCCGATCGAGACGCGTGCGCTGCGCGGGCTGTCGCTCGAGATTCCCGACGGCCAGTTCGTCGCGGTGATCGGCTCGAACGGCGCCGGCAAGTCGACCTTCCTCAATGCGGTCAGCGGCGACCAGCGCGTCGATTCGGGACGCATCGCGATCGACGGCACGGATGTCACGCGCCAGCCCGCGTGGGACCGCGCGCACCTCGTCGCGCGCGTGTTCCAGGATCCGATGGCCGGCACCTGCGAGGCGCTGACGATCGAGGAGAACATGGCGCTCGCGACGGCGCGCGGCGTGCGGCGCGGCTTCCGGGCCGCGCTCGACCGTCCGTCGCGCGAGCTGTTCCGCGACAAGCTGCGTCTGCTGAACCTCGGTCTCGAGAACCGGCTGACCGACCGGATCGGGCTGCTGTCGGGCGGCCAGCGGCAGGCGGTGAGCCTGTTGATGGCGTCGCTGCGGCCGTCGCGGATCCTGCTGCTCGACGAGCACACGGCCGCGCTCGACCCCAAGACGGCCGCGTTCGTGCTGGAACTGACCGCGCGCATCGTCGCCGAAAGCAAGCTGACGACGATGATGGTCACGCACAGCATGCGGCAGGCGCTCGACTACGGCGACCGCACGGTGATGCTGCACCAGGGGCAGGTCGTGCTCGACGTGTCGGGCGACCAGCGCCGCGGGCTCGACGTGCCGGACCTGCTGCAGATGTTCGAGAAGGTGCGGCACGAGCAGCTCGACGACGACGCGTTGCTGCTCGGCTGACGCGCGGCGGGCGGGCCGGCGCGGTGCGAGGTGCTGCATCGTGCCGGTTTGCGTGAGGGTTGGCATGCCGATCCGGCCGGGCGATTCGGCGCGCGTGCGCCGCATCGGGCCGGATGGTTGGGGCGGGCGTTCGGGCGGCGCGATCCGGCCACGCCCGATCCGGCGCGCCGTAGCATGACGGGGCGCGCCGGCTTTCTCCCCGTTTTTCCTCCGACAAAAGCCGGTTTCGCACCGGCGCTGTGCGATGCGAGCGCATTGCCATATACTGTATATCCATACAGTTGTGGGTGGCGTCATGCTCGCATCCTCCATTTCTCCCGAATCCCTTCATCCATCGCTCTGGCGTGGCTCGCAGCTCGCGCGCGGTGGTCTGCGCACGATCGATACCGGCTTCGCGCCGCTGTCCGCCGAGCTGCCGGGCGGCGGCTGGCCGGTCGGCGGGCTCGTCGAGTTGCTGGCCGCGCAGCCGGGCTGCGGCGAGATGCGGCTGCTTGCACCCGCGCTCGCGCGCACCGTCAGCGCGCGGCGTCCGCTCGCGCTCGTCGCGCCGCCGCAATCGCCGCATGCGACCGCGCTCGCCAGTCTCGGCGTGCCGGCCGACGCGTTGCTGTGGCTGCGCGCCGGCAGCCGCACGGATGCGTTATGGGCCGCCGAACAGGCGCTCAAGACCGGCTGTTGCGGCGCGCTGCTGCTCTGGCAGGACGCGCGGCCCGATGCACTGCGGCGCCTGCATCTCGCGGCCGCGCGCACGGGCGACACGCTGTTCGTGATGCTGCGCCCGCTGTCGGCCGCGCGGCAGCCGTCGCCGGCCGTGCTGCGCGTCGCGCTGTATCCCGTGCCGGGCGGCGTGTCGCTCGATATCGTCAAGCGTCGCGGGCCTGCGAGCGGCGAGCCGCTCGTGCTCGACCTGCCGTCGCCCATCGTGGAGAGCCGCTATGCGCGTCTTGCTCGGCATCCATCTGCCGCGCCTGCCGCTCGACGTGTGCGCCCCGCAGCCGTCTGACGCAGCGGCCGGCGGCGCCGGCTGCGCGGTGCTCGAGCAAGGCGTCGTGTTGATCGCCGATGCAGCCGCGCGCCGGCAAGGCGTGCGCGCGGGCATGAAGCGCGGCGGCGTGCTGACGCTCGCGCCCGAGACGCAACTCGTCGAACGCGATCCCGCGCGCGAGGCCGATGCGCTGCGCGCGGTCGCGCTCGCATTGCTGCGCTTCTCGCCGTGCGTCGCGCTCGACGACGAAGCGACGCTGATCGTCGACGTCGGTCCGAGCCTGCGCCTGTTCGGCGGCTTGCCGTCGCTGTGCCGCCAGGTGCGCGCGACGCTCGCGGCGCTCGGTTATGCGGCGCGCCTGTCCGCCGCGCCGACCGGGCGCGGTGCGTGGCTGCTCGCGCGTGTCTCGGCCCGCGCGCGGATCCGGCGCCGGTTGGCCGCCCCTGCGTCGCTGGTTCGCGCGCTCGATGGGCTGCCGTGCGCGCTGCTGCCCGACGCGCGCCCGTATGCGGGCTGGTTCGACGGCCTCGGTTGCCGCACGCTCGCCGATCTGCGCGGCTTGCCGCGCGCGGGGTTGCAGCGCCGCTGCGGCCCCGCGCTGCTCGCCGCACTCGATCGCGCGTACGGCGATGCGATCGAGCCGCTTGCGTGGATGGCGGTGCCGCCCGTGTTCGACGTGCGGCTCGAATTGCCGGAGCGCGTCGAATACGCGGAAGCCGTGCTGTTCGCCGCGCGGCGGCTCGTCGTGCAGCTCTGCGGATGGCTGGCCGCGCGGCAGCTGTCGCTGGCCGCGATGACGTTCGATCTCGAGCACGAGCGCGGCCGTCAGGCCGTGCCGCCGACACCGCTCGAACTCGCGTTCGCCGCGCCCGTGCGCGACGAGACGCACTTCATGCGGCTGCTCGGCGAGCGGCTCGCGCGCGTCGAATTGCCGTCCGCGGTGATCGCGGTGCGGCTGAAGGCCACGCGCGTCGAATCGGTCGCGCCGCCGGCCGACGATCTCTTTCCCGAGCCGGGCGGCACGCGCGAGACGCGCGCGCGGCTGTTCGAACTGCTGATCGCACGGCTCGGCGCGGAGAACGTGCTGCGCGCGGCACCCGTCGCCGATCACCGTCCGGAGGCCGCGAACCGCTGGCTGCCGCTCGATGCGCAAGCAGGCAAGCCGGCCGCTGGTCCGCCGGCCGTGCCGCCGCGCCCCGCATGGCTGCTGGCCGAGCCGCAGCCGCTCCTGATGCGCGAGAACCGGCCGGTGTTCCATACGCCGCTCAGGATGATGTCGTCGGCCGAGCGGATCGAAGCCGGGTGGTTCGACGGGCAACTGGCCGCACGCGATTACTACGTCGCGCAAGACGAGGTCGGTGCGTGCTACTGGGTATTCAAGGAACGGGCGGGGAGCGAGTCCGAGCCGCGCTGGTTCCTGCACGGCCTGTTCGGGTGAGCCGTCATGATTGCAGAATTGAGCTGGCTGCCCGATTACGCGGAGTTGTTCTGCCGATCGAACTTTTCGTTCCTGCATGGCGCGTCGCATGCGGACGAGCTGGTCGAGCGCGCGGCCGAACTCGGCTATCGCGGGATCGCGATCACCGACGAATGCTCGCTCGCAGGTGCGCCGCGCATGCATGTCGCGGCGAAGGCGAAAGGGCTGCCGCTCGTCATCGGTTCGTATTTCGAAGTCATGCCGGATGAAGTCGCGCCCGGCCACGATCCGGGCCCCGGCGCGTTCGGGCTCGTGTTGCTTGCGCAGAATCGCGAGGGTTACGGCAATCTTTCCGAGCTGATCTCGTGGCGGCGGATGGCATCGCCGAAGGGCACTTACAAGCTGACGTCGCGGATGCTGTCGGCGCCGCCTGCCGAGTTTGCCCACTTGCGCGGCATGCCCGACTGCTTCGCGATTCTCGTGCCCACGTATCCGGTGCGTGCTGATGTACTCGATGCGCAGGTCGCGTGGTTTCGCGCGACGTTCGGCGAACGTGCGCGGCTCGGGCTCGTGCAGTTGCAGCGCGCGCTGGACGGTGCGCAGCGCGAGGAGATTCGTGCGGCCGGCGCGCGGCGCGGCGTGCGTATCGTCGCGCTTGGCGATGTGACGATGCACCGGCGTTCATGCAAGCCGCTGCAGGACGTGATGACGGCGATCCGCGTCGGGATGCCGGTTTCAGAGTGCGGCTATGCGCTCGCGCCGAATGCGGAACAGCATCTGCGTTCGCGACAGCGGATCGGGCAACTGTACTCGCCGGAGGAGATCGCGGAGACGTGCGCGATTCTCGATGCTTGTCTTTTCGAACTCGATTCGCTGCGCTACGAGTATCCCGACGAGATCGTGCCGAAGGGGCTGACGCCGACGCGCTATCTGGAACAGGAAACCTTCGCGGGGGCGGCGGGGCGTTATCCGCAAGGCATTCCGGAGAAGGTCGAGAAGCAGATCCGCCATGAACTCGACCTGATCGCGAGGTTGAGCTACGAACCGTTCTTCCTGACCGTCTACGACATCGTCAAATACGCGCGCAGCCAGAACATCCTGTGCCAGGGCCGGGGCTCGGCGGCAAACTCGGTCGTCTGCTACTGCCTCGGCATCACCGAGGTCGATCCCGACCAGAGCACGATGCTGTTCGAGCGTTTCATCAGCGAGGAGCGCGGCGAGCCGCCGGATATCGACGTCGACTTCGAGCATCAGCGCCGGGAAGAGGTCATTCAGCATATCTACGAAAAATACGGCAAGGACCGCGCAGCACTCGCGGCGGCGGTCTCGACGTATCGCCCGCGCGGCGTGCTGCGCGAAACCGGCAAGGCGCTCGGTGTCGATCCGATGCTGATCGATCGCGTCGCTAAAGGGCATCGCTGGTTCGACGGCAGTCGCGATCTGCTGCAGCAATTCGCGACGACCGGGCTCGACCCGGCCACGCCGATCATTCGCGCATGGGCCGAACTCGCGGGGCGCTTGCTCAACTTTCCGCGCCACCTGTCGCAGCATTCGGGCGGCTTCGTGATCAGCCGCGGCAAGCTCACGCGGCTCGTGCCGGTCGAGAACGCGGCGATGGACGGGCGGCGCGTGATTCAATGGGACAAGGACGATCTCGAGGCGCTCGGGCTGATGAAGGTCGACGTGCTCGCGCTCGGCATGCTGTCGGCGCTGCATCGCGCCTTCGACATGCGCACGGCGTGGCGCGGGCCGCCGGAACCGGGGGGTGAGCCGTTCACGCTGAAGCACATTCCGCAGGACGACGAACCAACCTACGACATGATCTGCCGCGCCGATACGGTCGGCGTGTTCCAGATCGAATCGCGTGCGCAGATGTCGATGCTGCCGCGGTTGAGGCCGCGCAACTACTACGATCTCGTCGTCCAGGTGTCGATCGTGCGGCCCGGTCCGATTCAAGGCGGCGCGGTGCATCCGTATCTGAAGCGGCGCAGGATCATGGCCGGCGAAGAGGAGGGTGAGGTCACGTATCCGAGCGATGCGCTCAAGGAAGTGCTCGAACGCACGCTCGGCGTGCCGATCTTCCAGGAACAGGTGATGCAGATCGCGATCGTCGCGGCAGGCTTCACGCCTGGCGAGGCTGACGAGTTGCGCCGGGCAATGGCTGCGTGGAAACGCAAGGGCAACCTCGAGAAGTATTACGACAAGATCGTCGACGGGATGCTCGAACGCAATTACACACGCGAATTCGCCGAGCAGATCTTCGAGCAGATCAAGGGCTTCGGCGAATACGGTTTCCCCGAGAGCCATGCGGCCAGTTTCGCGAAACTCGCCTATGCGAGCAGTTGGCTCAAATGCCACGAACCGGCGATCTTCCTCGCCGCGCTGCTGAACAGCCAGCCGATGGGTTTCTATCCGCCGTCGCAACTCGTGCAGGACGCGAAGCGTCATCGCGCGAAGGTGCTGCCGATCGACGTGACGCAAAGCAACTGGGAAGCCTCGCTCGAAGCGCTGCCCGGCCAGCCGCCGCCGCATGGTCAGCCCGCGGTGCGGCTCGGCCTGTCGCTCGTGCGCGGCCTCGGCGAGGCTGCCGCGCGGCGCATCGAGGCCGCGCGCGCGGCCGGCCCGTTCGAGAACGTCGACGCGCTCGCGCGCCGCGCGCAGCTCGAACGACGCGATCTCGAAGCGCTCGCCGCCGCGAACGCGCTCGCGACGCTCGCCGGCCATCGCCGCGATGCACTGTGGCAGGCCGTCGCCGCGGCACCGGAGCGCGACCTGCTCGCCGCCGCGCCGATCGACGAAACGGAGCAGCCCGTGCTCGGCGCGCCTTCGGAGGCCGACGACATCCTTGCCGACTATCACACCACCGGCCTCACGCTGAACCGCCACCCGGTCGCGCTGCTGCGGCCCGCGTTGCGCGCGCAGCGGCTGTCGTCCGCGGCCGAGTTGCGCGACCGTCCCGATGGCCGGCTCGCGCGCGCGTGCGGGCTCGTGACCGCACGGCAGATGCCGGGCACCGCGAAGGGCGTGATGTTCATGACGCTCGAGGACGAGACGGGCTGCGTGAACGTGATCGTGCGGCCCGAGCTGCTCGCGCGGCAGCGCCGCGAAACGCTCGATTCGCGACTGCTCGCGGCATCGGGCGTATGGCAGGTCGTCAGCGACGTGAGGCACCTCGTCGCGCAGCATTTCGAGGATCTGACGCCGCTGCTCGGCGGGCTGCGCACGTCGAGCCGCGAGTTCCACTGACACGGCGCGCCGGCACGCCGCCCGCGCGCTGCCGCCGCATGCATACCAGTCGGCCTAACTGGTTCTATTCCGGTATCGTTTCCAGCTTCCCAAGCCTGGGAAATCTGGCCCGGGAACTGTCCCCTTGCATACCAATCCGGGTAAATCCCTATCCTGCATCGCTTTATAAACAAAGGCTTTCTGGCAACTAAAACGCTTGCCGGGCAAGGCTTTCGGCGATTTTCGCGTCACTAATACCAGTTCGTTGACTGGTATTATGGTGGTTATATAATGCGTTCACTTTCGACGGCCCGAGGTCGTCGTCCGACACCCGGAGGCACATGGAAACCGGCTGGTCCGAACTGGCGCCCGATCCCCTCGACGACACGCCGCTGTACCTGCAGCTCGCCCGCAACCTGGCGAGCGCGATTCACGCCGGCGCGTGGCGGGCCGGCGAGGCGCTGCCGTCGGAGCGGCTGCTGTCGGGAACGGTCGGCGTGTCGCGGATCACGGCCCGCCGTGCGCTCGCGCTGCTGGTCGAGCAGGGGCTGATCAAGCGGGCGCGCGGGGCGGGCAGCTTCATCACGCCGCGCGTTGCCGATCCGCTGTCGCGTCTCGTCGGCTTCACCGCGAAGATGCGGCAGCGCGGTTTCGTGCCCGATTCGGTGTGGCTGTCGCGAACGCTGCGCACCGCGAGCCGCGACGAGATCACGCGTCTCGGCCTCGCGCCGGGAGCGACGGTCGCGCGGCTCGAGCGGCTGCGCCGCGCCGACGGCATCGTGATGGCCGTCGAGCATTCGACGCTGCCGGCCGCGGTGGTGCCGGATCCGCAGGCGCTTGGCGCGTCGCTGTACGAATACCTCGACGCGCGCGGGATGACCGTCGTGCGCGCGCTGCAGCACTTTCGCGCGGCGAACGCGACGCACGAGATCGCGAAGTGGATGTCAGTGAAGCCGGGCTCGGCCCTGCTCGTGATCACGCGCATCGGCTACGGTGCCGACCAGCGCGCGATCGAAGTGTCCGAAACGTATTGCCGCGACGACTATTACGACTTCGTCGCCGAACTGAAACGCTGACGCGCGAGACTGCCCGCGCGCTACGCGCGGCGCAGCGCAACGAAGCACAACGATTTGCAAATCGCGACGCGGATGTCCGCGTCACCAGATCATCAAGAGAAACGTCATGCTGACTGGCAACATCCTTACCCCCGACGGCTGGATTCTCGGCTCGCTCGACAGCGAGAACGGCCGCATCACCACGCTCGACGGCACGCCCGCCGATCCCGCGAAGAACGATGCGCCGTACATCCTGCCCGGCTTCATCGACCTGCACGTGCACGGCGGCGGCGGCGCCGACGTGATGGAAGGCGGCGACGCGATCGAGACGATCGCACGCACACACGCGCAGTTCGGCACGACGAGCCTGCTCGCGACGACGATGACCGCGCCGCGCGACGAACTGATGCAGGTCGTCGCGAATCTCGGCACCGTCGCGCGCACCCGCACGCCGGGCGGCGCGCGCGTGCTCGGCGTGCATCTCGAAGGGCCGTACATCAACCCCGGCAAGCTCGGCGCGCAGCCGGACGCGGCCGTGTCGGCCGTGCTCGACGAAGTGCTGAAGTACCTGTCGATCGCGCCGATCCGGGTCGTCACGCTCGCGCCGGAAATCGCCGGTCACATCGAGATCATCGGCGAGATGGCCGCGCGCGGCGTGCGCGTGCAGCTCGGCCACTCGCTCGCGACCTACGACGACGCCGTCGCCGCGCTCAAGCACGGCGCATGCGGCTTCACGCACCTGTTCAACGCGATGTCGCCGCTGCATCACCGCAACCCGGGCCTCGTCGGCGCCGCACTCGCGCATGCCGAATACGCGGAAATCATCCCCGATCTGTTGCACGTGCACCCGGGCGCGATTCGTGCGGCGCTGCGCGCGATCCCGCGCCTGTACGTCGTGACCGACAGCACGTCCGCCACCGGCATGCCCGACGGCGAATACCGGCTCGGCAGCCAGCACGTGACCAAGTGCCTCGGCGGCGTGCGGCTGGCCGACGGCACGCTCGCCGGCAGCACGCTGACGATGGACCAGGCGCTGCGCAACCTCGTGTCGCTCGGCCTGCCGATCGCCGACGTGTCGAACCGGATGTCGCGCTATGCGGCCGACTACCTCGGCGTCACCGATCGCGGCCGCCTCGAGCGAGGCGCATGGGCCGACCTCGTGGTGTTCGATCGCGACCTGAACCTCACCGCGACCTACGTCGAAGGAGAATCGATTGTCGAATATGCTTAAGGAAGCGCGCGAGTCCGCCCAGGTCGTCGCCGCGCAACTCGCCGACACCACGCGCGTCGAAGCGCTCGCGGGCCAACTCCTCGATCACCCGCCGGCCGTCGCGCTGACGGTCGCGCGCGGCAGCTCGGATCACGCCGCCAGCTATTTCGCGAGCCTGACGATGAGCCGCCTCGGCGTGCCCGTCGCGTCGCTGCCGATGTCGGTCGCGACGCTGCAGCAGGCGCCGCTGAAGGTGCAGGATCAGCTCGCGATCGCATTTTCCCAGTCGGGCAAGAGCCCCGACCTCGTCAACACCATGGCCGCGCTGCGCGAAGCCGGCGCGCGCACCGTCGCCGCCGTCAACGTCCTGCCGTCGCCGCTCGCCGACGCGTGCGAGCACCAGTTGCCGCTGCTTGCCGGCCCCGAACTGTCGGTCGCCGCGACCAAGAGTTACATCGCGATGCTGTCGCTGTCCGCGCAGATCGTCGCGTACTGGCAGCGCGACGCCGCGCTGATGACGGCATTGCGCGGCCTGCCCGACGTGCTCGCGCAGGCCGGCCGGCTCGACTGGTCGCCGGCCGTTGCCGCGCTCGCGGGCATCGAGCGGATGATCGTGATCGGCCGCGGCCTCGGTCTTGCGATCGCTCAGGAAGCCGCGCTGAAACTGAAGGAAACCTCCGGCATCCAGGCCGAGGCATTCTCGAGCGCCGAAGTCCGTCACGGCCCGATGGAGCTGATCGACCGCGACTATCCGCTGCTCGTGTTCGCGCCGCCGGGCCCGGAGCAGGCCGGGCTGCTGCAGCTCGCGCAGGACATGCGCGCACGTGGCGCGGCCGTGCTGCTCGCGGCGCCCGCCGGCACGCCCGGCGCGACCTTGCCGCTCGCGCAGTCCGCCCATTCGGCGCTCGACCCGATCGCCGCCATTCTTTCGTTCTACGTGATGGCGGCGGATCTCGCCGTCGCGCGCGGCCGCAATCCCGACACGCCGCGCCACCTGAACAAAGTCACCGAAACGCACTGATAGCCGAGACAGCCGATGAGACGCGCCGAGGAGTCCCAGTTGAAGAGTTCCACCCATGATCAGATCGTCCTGCTTGCCCCGCTGACCGGGCCGATCGTCGCGCTGGCCGATGTGCCCGATCCGGTGTTCTCCGGCGGGATGTTCGGCGACGGCATCGGCATCGATCCGCTCGCGGGCCGGCTCGTCGCGCCGTGCGCCGGCATCGTGTCGCATCTCGCGCGCACCGGCCATGCGGTGACGATTACGACGCCGGAAGGCGCGGAAGTGCTGCTGCACATCGGCATCGACACCGTCGAGCTGAACGGGCAGGGCTTCGCCGCGCATGTCGAGGCCGGCGCGCGCGTCGAAGCGGGCGATCTGCTGATCGAGTTCGACCAGGACGCGGTTGCACGCAGCGCGCATTCGCTGGTCTCCGTGATCGCCATCGCGAACTCCGACGCGTTCGACGTCATCGAGCGCGCGAGCGGTTTCGCGACGGCCGGCGAGACGCCGTTGCTGACGCTGCGCGGCAAGGGCGAGGCCGCCGCGCAGGCGGCGCAGGCCGGCGCGGCGGCGATGAACGAAGTGCGCCGCAAGGTCGTGCTGACGCAGCCCGGTGGCCTGCATGCGCGCCCGGCCGCGCGGGCGCGCGAAGCCGCGCGCGGGCTCGACGCACATGTCGAAGTGCATTTCGACGGTCGCAAGGCGCCGATCGCAAGCGTGGTCGGCCTGCTCGGCCTCGGCGCCGGCGAAGGCGCGACGATCGAGCTGGTCGGCCGCGGTGCGCACGCGCAGCAAGCCGTCGAAGCGGTCGAGCACGAGTTGCTGCGCGAAGCGCACGGCGAGGTCGAGGAAAGGCCGGCGCGGCTCAAGTCGCCCGCACCGCAGCCGATCGTGCGCAACACCGGCGCAACACTCGATCCGAACACGCTCGCGGGCGTGTGCGCGGCGCCCGGCATCGCGGTCGGCACGCTGGTGCGTCTCGACGATGCGGATATCGTGCCGCCCGAGCAGGCGACCGGCACGCCCGCGTCGGAAAGCCGCCGGCTCGACCAGGCGCTGATGGCGGTCGACGCCGAACTCGACGAAACGGTGCGCAGCGCATCGGCGCGCGGCGCGGTTGGCGAAGCGGGGATCTTCGCGGTGCATCGCGTGCTGCTCGAGGACCCGACGCTGGTCGACGCGGCGCGCGATCAGATCAGCCTCGGCAAGAGCGCGGGCTTCGCATGGCGCGCGACGATCCGCACGCAGATCGACACGTTGTCGAAGCTCGACGACGCACTGCTCGCCGAGCGTGCGGCGGACCTCCGCGATATCGAGAAGCGCGTGCTGCGCGCGCTCGGCCACACGAGCGGCGCGACGCGCACGCTGCCCGACGAGGCCGTGCTCGCGGCCGAGGAATTCACGCCGTCGGACCTGTCGTCGCTCGATCGCCAGCGCGTGACCGCGCTCGTGATGGCACGCGGCGGCGCGACGTCGCATGCGGCGATCATCGCGCGCCAGCTCGGCATTCCGGCGCTCGTCGCGGTCGGCGACGCGCTGTACGCGGTTCCGGACGGCACGCAGGTCGTCGTCGATGCGAGCGCGGGCCGTCTCGAACACGCGCCGACCGCGCTCGACGTCGAACGCGCGCGCCACGAACGCCAGCGGCTGGACGGTGTGCGCGAAGCGAACCGGCAACTGGCCGGCGTCGCCGCCGCGACCGTCGACGGCCGCGCCATCGAGATCGCCGCGAACATCGCGACGCTCGACGACGCGAACACCGCGGTGGACAACGGCGCGGATGCGGTCGGCCTGTTGCGCACCGAGCTGATGTTCATCCATCGCCAGGCCGCACCGAGCGTCGTCGAGCACCAGCAGAGCTACCAGTCGATCGTCGACGCGCTGCAGGGCCGCACCGCGATCATCCGCACGCTCGACGTCGGCGCCGACAAGGAAGTCGACTACCTGACGCTGCCGCCCGAACCGAACCCGGCGCTCGGCCTGCGCGGCATTCGCCTCGCGCAGGTGCGCCCCGATCTGCTCGACGATCAGCTGCAGGGCCTGCTCGCGGTGAAGCCGTTCGGCGCGGTGCGCATCCTGCTGCCGATGGTGACGGATGCGGGCGAGCTCGTGCGGCTGCGCAAGCGTATCGACGAATTCGCGCGTGCGCAGGGCCGTACCGAGCCGATCGAAGTCGGCGTGATGATCGAGGTGCCGTCGGCGGCGCTGCTCGCCGACCAGCTCGCGCAGCATGCGGATTTCCTGTCGATCGGCACCAACGACCTGACGCAGTACACGCTCGCGATGGACCGCTGCCAGGCCGATCTGGCCGCGCAGTCCGACGGCCTGCATCCGGCCGTGCTGCGCCTGATCGACATCGCGGTGCGCGGCGCGGCGAAGCACGGCAAGTGGGTCGGCGTGTGCGGCGCGCTCGGCGGCGATCCGCTCGCGGTACCGATCCTCGTCGGCCTCGGCGTGACCGAACTGTCGGTCGACCCGGTGTCGGTGCCGGGCATCAAGGCGCGCGTGCGCCGTCTCGATTACCAGTTGTGTCGCCAGCGTGCGCAGGATCTGCTCGCACTCGACTCGGCACAGGCGGTAAGGGCAGCAAGCCGCGAGGTCTGGCCGCTCGACTGAACGTCGACGGCGGGCGCGCGAGCGTTTCACGACGCAAGCAATTAGGTCAACGACGATTAATGACGAGACATGGATTGGAGGACTGAATGGACGGGAATCCGTTTCTGAAGATACAGGGCCTGGGCCGGGCGCTGATGCTGCCGATCGCGGTGTTGCCGGTCGCCGGCATCCTGCTGCGGCTCGGACAGCCGGACGTGTTCAACATCAAGATGATCGCCGACGCCGGCGGCGCGATCTTCGACAACCTGCCGCTGCTGTTCGCAATCGGCGTGGCGGTCGGTTTCGCGAAGGACAACAACGGCGTGGCGGCACTCGCGGGTGCGATCGGTTACCTGATCGAAACCGCGATCATGAAGGATATCGATCCCAAGCTGAACATGGGCGTGCTGTCCGGGATCATCGCGGGCGTGGTCGCGGGCTTGCTGTACAACCGCTACAAGGACATCAAGCTGCCCGACTACCTCGCGTTCTTCGGCGGGAAACGGTTCGTGCCGATCATCACGGGGCTGGTCTGCGTGGTACTCGGCATCGTGTTCGGGTATGTGTGGCAGCCGGTCCAGCATGCGATCGACGCGGCCGGCCAGTGGCTGACGACGGCGGGCGCGATCGGTGCGTTCGTGTTCGGCTTCCTGAACCGCCTGCTGCTCGTCACGGGCCTGCACCACATCATCAATTCGCTCGCGTGGTTCGTGTTCGGCAACTTCACGCCGCCGGCCGGCGGCGAGCTCGTGCACGGCGACCTGCACCGCTTCTTCGCGGGC
This sequence comes from Burkholderia sp. Bp9004, assembly GCF_003858025.1. Taxonomy (NCBI): domain Bacteria; kingdom Pseudomonadati; phylum Pseudomonadota; class Betaproteobacteria; order Burkholderiales; family Burkholderiaceae; genus Burkholderia; species Burkholderia sp. Bp9004. The sequence goes on from NZ_QTQD01000008.1 coordinate 175,420, forward strand.
GATCCGACCGCGGGCACCTTCATGGCCGGCTTCTTCCCGATCATGATGTTCGGCCTGCCGGCCGCGTGTCTCGCGATGCTGCACGAAGCACCGAAGGAGCGCCGTGCGATGGTCGGCGGCCTGCTGTTCTCGATGGCGCTCACGTCATTCCTGACGGGTGTGACCGAGCCGATCGAATTCAGCTTCATGTTCCTCGCGCCGGTGCTGTACGTGATCCACGCGGTGCTCACGGGGCTGTCGCTCGCGATCTGCCAGATCCTCGGCGTGAAGCTCGGCTTCACGTTCTCGGCCGGCGCGATCGACTACGTGCTGAACTATGGGCTGTCGACGAAGGGCTGGATCGCGGTGCCGCTCGGTATCGCATACGGCGTCGCGTATTACGGGCTGTTCCGCTTCTTCATCCGCAAGTTCAACATGGCGACGCCGGGCCGCGAGCCGGCCTCGACCGACGCTGCGGCCGAGTCGTACGCATCGGGCGGCTTCGTCGCGCCGGCAGCTGGCGCGGCGGCGGCACCGCGTGCGCAGCGCTACATCGCCGCGCTCGGCGGCGCCGGCAACCTGACGGTCGTCGACGCATGCACGACGCGCCTGCGCCTGACCGTCGTCGATCCGGAGAAGGTGTCGGAGCCGGAACTGAAGTCGATCGGCGCGCGCGGCGTGCTCAAGCGCGGCGGCAACAGCGTGCAGGTGATCATCGGGCCCGAGGCCGACATCATCGCCGACGAGATGCGCTCGGCGATCAGCAGCGGCGCGACCATCGCGGCGGCGACGGCGACGGCCCCTGCAGCTCAGCCGGTCACGGGTGCGGCGGCCGGTCCGCTCGATCCCGATCCGCTGCGCTGGCTCGCGGTGTTCGGCGGTGCGACCAACGTCGCTTCGCTCGACGCGATCGCGACCACGCGCCTGCGCGTCGTCGTGCGTGACGCATCGGCGGTCGATCGCGATCGACTCGGCGCGCTCGATGTCGCATGGGTGTCGCCGGACACGTTCCACATCGTCTGCGGCAACGCGGCGGCACGCTACGCGGAACAGCTCGGCGCGCGCCTGACGTCGACGGGCGGCGGGGCGGCCCCGCAACCGGCCTGATCCGGCATGATGCGATGAGGCAGGCCCGGTCCGCGTGGCGGGTTCGGGCCGCCGGTCGGTAAAACGAGAACGGCTTGCGATGCGTCGCAAGCCGTTTTTTCTTGGCGGGGCGTGTGCGCGATGCATTCGTCCGCACCGCGCACCGTTTGCGTGGATCAGCAACCGCTCAGTTGCTCAAGCGCTTCACCGTTCACGGATTCGTCAGCGTGAAGGTCGGCTTCCGGTAGCCGATGCCGGCCCGGTCGAGCTTCGGCAATTCGCGCTGCGTGAGCAGCGTCGCGAAGCCGGCCCAGTCGCGCTGCAGCGCGGTCAGGTCGACGTGATGCGTGTCGCCGCGCTTGAAGCGCACGCCGGCCGCATACGGCAGCTCCCAGTCGGCCCGGTGCCATGCGCGCTCGGCGAGCGCGAGCAGCCGCGGATAGGCCATGTATTCGAGGAAGGTGTCGTTGCGCATCACCTCGCCCCACGCCTGCCCCTGCATGCCTTCGATGCGCGGCGCGGGGCCCGAGCCCGTCACCTCGAACGCGTTGCCGTCACGATCGCCCATCACTTCGGCGTTCTGCGGCAGGTTCTCGGGCGCGAACGAGAACACCTTGTACTCGTCCGTCGCGTGCGAGCCCCAGTAGTAGCCGCGCTCGCGCGGGTTGAGCGTGTACGGGAAGTCGAAGTACAGGTAGTCGGGCAGCGCGAGCACCGTCAGGTAGCCCTTGCCGCTCAGATCGCGCGCGCTGTCCGATGCGCCCCAGAAGATCGTGTCCCACAGCGACACCATCACGTGTCGCGTGCTGAAGTCCTGCGGCCCGTTCGCATGCTTGATGCCGTCCTGCCACGCGGCCATCGTGTCGATTCCGTTCGCGTCGACCGCCGCGCTCACCTGTTTCGCGAAACGCGTCGGCAACTCGTCGATCGACTTGATCTCGCCGCGCTGGAGCAGCGCCGTGCACGCGGGCGAACGCGCCCACGGTTTGTCCTGCGCGGCGACATCGATGCGCCCCTTGTTCGGGTCGGTGCCGTTCACGGGCTGGAAGCCCGCGCCGAGGAAAATGTTCTTCGCCTCGTCGCCGCCGTAGTGCCAGGTGTGCAGCGGCGCCTGCGCGTCCGCATGCATCGCCGCGATCTCGCGGATCACCTTCGATGCGAAATTGAGCGCGCCCGGCACGCACGGGTTCAGGTCGCTGCGCCGGTCGTAGAACTGCACCGTCGTCAGGTTCGTCGTGTCCTGCGGATCGAGCAGCCGGTACGCATTCGCTTCCTGCTCGCGGCCGGCCGCATGCAGCCGGCGGTAGCGCGCCTCCATCGTCACGACGGCCGCACGCGCATGCGCGGGCATGTCGATCTCGGGGATGATCGTGACGAAGCGGGCAGCTGCGTAGCGCACGAGCGCCACGTAGTCGTCGCGCGTCAGGTAGCCGCCGCCCGAGCGGTTGTCGGGGCCCGAGCCGAGTTGCGGCAGCAGGCAGCGTGTCTCGCTCGGGTCGTGACAGCGGCGTGAGCCGATTTCGGTCAGCTCCGGCAGGCCGGGAATCTCGATACGCCAGCCCTCGTCGTCGGACAGATGCAGGTGCAGGCGGTTGAGCTTGTACGCGCTCATCTGGTCGATCAGGCGACGCAGCGTCGCCGGGTGCTTGAAGTTGCGCGCGAGGTCGACGTGCATCCCGCGATGCGTGAAGCGCGGCGCATCCTCGACGAGCATCGCCGGGATCGGGCCGCCGCCGGCGGGCGCGAGCGAGTAGAGCGTCTGCACGCCGTAGTAGAGGCCCGCGCGATCGTAGCCTTCGATCAGCACGCCGCGCGGCCCGATCGCGAGCCGGTACCCGCCCGGCACCGCAATATCGGCCGGCAGCCGGCGCGGTGCGACGGCACCGCGGACCGGCACGCGCGCGCCGTCGAGCCCGAGTGTCGTCGCACGTTCGCGCAGCGCCGCGATCTGCACGTCCGGCAGCTCCGGCAGCGCGAGCTCGATGCCGCGCAGGTCGAGCGTGCCGGGCAGCCGCTGTTCGCGCTTCACGCTCGGCAGCGCGCGGCTCGCGTCGGGGCGTGCCGCCACGGGCGGCGCGTTGCCGGTCGAATTGTTTTGCGCGTCGGCCGGCAGCGATTCGACATAGCGGAGCTCGTCGTCGGTGTCGTTGTAGCGGAGCACGGCGGGCGGTGCGCCGTCGACGACGACGTACGGGCGCGGAATCACGTCGCTGTAGCGCAGCAGCCAGTATTCGGCGACGAACGGCAGTTCGATGCGTTCGCCGGGCGCAAGCCGCACCGAGCCCGGCTGCGGCGTCAGCTCGTACAGGTCGCCGGTGAGCCGCCGCAGCGCGAAGCCCGGATGATCGATTCGCAGCAGGCGTCGGATGCTGTGCAGGTACAGCTTCCAGCCGCCGTCGGCGATCGTCTGGTGGCCGCGGTTCTGCAGGATCAGGCGGCCGGTCGCGCAGGCCGCGCCGTCGGCGCCGAGATCGGCGCACGGCACGCCGGCCGCGGCCGCGTGGTTGTTGTCGACGGCGACGCGCAGCGCGAGGTCGTTCGACAGAAGCGTCGCGAGACTGGCCGCTTGCGCGGCTGGATGTGCGATGCCGGCAGTCGCGACGGCGGCGGTCGGCGTCGGCTGCGCGCCGATCGCGGCAGGCGGTAGCGCTGCGATGAACAGGCCGGCAACGAAGGATGGCAAGGTGTGCTTCATTCGAACTCCTGAGAAAAAAGTAGGCGTAGCGGCGTCGTGGGGGCGACGTCGCTGCGATCGGGGTCTTTCAATGGAGCTGCGGGAGAAACCCGCGCACGGGGCGATGCGGCTGCACCGCGCGCATTCGGCACGCAGGGGCGTGCGTTACGGAACGGGAGGCGGGCACGCGTGCCGATCGGATCGGCGGGGCGGCGTATGCGTGCTCATCGGCGGCGCACGGTAAACGCCGCGGCAACGATGCGGCCGCAGCAGGCCGCGTTCGACCGGCCGCGCATGATCGCAACGGCAGACGCTGCCGCATACGCATGGCAACTCGGCACGCAGGCGCGCGCCAGACACGGGATTCGCATGTCTCCCCCACCCGATGGATTCGGCCTGTCGGCGGCCGTGTTCAAAGATCTTATGAAACCTTTGATTGGTATTCAAGTGGTATCAATCTGGCGCTAAATTGGCATCGAGGAATCGCGGGTGCGCCGATGGTACGGACGAAAAAAAACCTCGCGTGACGCGAGGTTCGTTCCGGACGGGAGGGGCGGTGCGCCTCCCGCGCGCGGTCAGTCGCGACGTGCGCGCACCGGCGCTTCCTGCGGCTTCTGCCGCACTTCGAGCCACATCGCGTTGACGATGCCGAACGACAGCGCGACGCCGATACCGAGAATCCAGCTGAAATACCACATGATCCGACTCCTTGCGAAACGGTGGGCGAGGGCGCGCAGGCGCCCCGGCCGGGTTCAATACATCGAGTGCTTGTTCTCTTCGAGCGACTGATGCGTGACCTTGCCGCGCATCACGCGGTACACCCAGCTCGTGTAGAGCAGGATGATCGGCAGGAACACGATCACCGCGAACAGCATCACCTGCAGCGTCCTGTGGCTCGACGTCGAATCCCACACGGTCAGGCTGCTGCGCGGGTCGAGCGACGACGGCATGATGAACGGGAACATCGAGAAGCCTGCGGTCAGGATCACGCCGGCGATCATCAGGCCGGTGCAGAAGAACGCCGTCTTTTCCTGCTTCGAGCCGGCGAGCAGCAGCGCGAGCAGGCCGCCCGCGATCCCGACCACGGGTGCCGCGATCATCCACGGATACTCGCCGTAATTCGCGAGCCACAGGCCCGAGCCGGCGGCGACGTCCTTGAGCAGCGGGTTCGCGACCGTGTCGGTCGGCGCGGCGTGCGTGATGTGGAAGCCGCCGATGGTCGACGCGATCAGCACGCCGGCCAGCACGAACAGCACGACCGCGAGGAGCGCCGACACGCGCAGCGCGACCGACGCGCGGCGTGCGATCACGCCGTCGGTCTTCATCTTGATGAACGCGGCGCCGTGCGCGACCAGCATCGTGAGGCTGACGAGCCCGCAGAGCAGCGCGAACGGGTTCAGCAACGCCCAGAAGCCGCCGTAGTAGGTTACGCGCAGGTCGCTGTCGAACTTGAACGGCACGCCCTGCAGGAGGTTGCCGAACGCGACGCCGAACACCAGCGCCGGTACGAAGCCGCCGACGAACAGGCCCCAGTCCCAGCCCGCGCGCCAGCGCGGGTCGGGCCGCTTGCTGCGATAGTCGAAGCCGACCGGCCGGAAGAACAGCGCAAACAGCACGAGCAGCATTGCGAAGTAGAAGCCGGAGAACGACGCGGCATAGACGAGCGGCCAGGCGGCGAACATCGCGCCGCCGGCCGTGATCAGCCACACCTGGTTGCCTTCCCACGTCGCGCCGACCGTGTTGACGATGATGCGGCGCTCCTCGTCGGTCTTGCCGAGGAACGGCAGCAGCGCGGTCGCGCCCATGTCGAAGCCGTCGGTGACGGCGAAGCCGATCAGCAGCACGCCGACGAGCAGCCACCAGATCAGCTTGAGAGTTGCATAGTCCATAGCGATTCCTTGTTCCGTTTCAGGTGCGTGCTCAGGCCGGAGCGCGCTCGCTGGCCGCGGCGAGTTCGTGGTGATAGCGGCCGGTATGCAGCGACGACGGGCCGAGGCGTGCGTACTTGAACATCAGTTTGATCTCGATGATGAACAGCGCCGTGTAGAACGCGATGAAACCGGCGAGGCTCAGGTACAGGTCCGAGGGCGTGAGGCTCGACGCGGACAGATGCGTCGGCAGGATGCCCGCGATCGTCCAGGGCTGGCGGCCGAGCTCGGCGACGACCCAGCCGAATTCCGCGGCGAGCCACGGCAGCGGAATCGCCCACACCGCATAGCGCAGGAACCAGCGGCGGTTGTCCTGCAGCAGCTGGCGGCGCGCGCAGAACCAGAACGCGGCGACGAAGGTCGCGAGGAACAGGAAACCGAGGAACACCATGATCCGGAACGAGAAGAACACGGGCGCGACCGGCGGGATCGTCTTCTTCGCGGCGGCTTTGATCTGCTCGGGCGTCGCATCGACCACGTTCGGCGTGAACTGCTTGAGCATCAGCCCGTAGCCGAGATATTGCTTGTGCTGGTCGAACAGTTCGCGCGTGGCCGCGCTCGTGTCGCCTTCCTTCATCTTCTGCAGCGCGCCGTACGCGACCATCCCGCTCTGGATGTGCTCCTCGCTGTGCTTCGCGAGTTCGCGCAGGCCGACCACGGGTTCATCGACCGAGCGCGTCGCGATCAGGCCGAGCGCGTACGGAATCTTGATTGCGTAGTCGGTACGCTGTTCTTCCTGGTTCGGAAGGCCGATCAGCGTGAACGATGCGGGTGCCGGCTGCGTTTCCCATTCGGACTCGATCGCGGCGAGCTTCATCTTCTGCACTTCGCCGGTCGTGTAGCCCGACTCGTCGCCGAGCACGATCACGCAAAGCGTCGACGCGAGGCCGAAGCCGGCCGCGACCGCGAACGAGCGCAGCGCGAAATCGGTGTCGCGCTTTTTCAGCAGGTACCACGACGAGATGCCGAGCACGAACATCGCAGCCGTCACGTAGCCGGCCGACACCGTGTGCACGAATTTCACCTGCGCGACCGGGTTGAACAGCACGTCGAACAGGTTCGTCAGCTCCATGCGCATCGTCTGATAGTTGAACTCGGCGCCGACCGGGTTGTTCATCCAGCCGTTCGCGACGAGGATCCACAGCGCGGACAGGTTCGAGCCCAGCGCGACGAGGAACGTGACCATCAGGTGCTTGACCTTCGACAGGCGGTTCCAGCCGAAGAAGAACAGGCCGACGAACGTCGATTCGAGGAAGAACGCCATCAGCCCTTCGACCGCGAGCGGCACGCCGAAGATGTCGCCGACGTAGTGCGAGTAGTACGACCAGTTCGTGCCGAACTGGAATTCGAGCGTGATGCCGGTCGTCACGCCCATCGCGAAGTTGATCCCGAACAACTTGCCCCAGAACTGGGTCATGTCCTTGTAGACCTGTTTGCCGGTCATCACGTAGACGGCTTCCATGATGACGAGCAGCCAGGACAGGCCGAGCGTCAGCGGCACGAACAGGAAGTGGTAGAGCGCCGTGATGCCGAACTGCAGACGTGACAGATCGACGACTTCACTGCTTATCATGGTGGTCTCCCTCGGTAGGTGCGGGCGCCGGTACCGAGAGCAACTTCTCGGCGACGGCGGCAGGCGGAAGCGACATGTGCTCAGCCTGCGGATGATTGAAGAATGCGTATTTGAGCGACATCAAAAGGATCAGCTTGACGATCAACACCAGGGTGATGTCGCGGGCGAGGGTTGGCCCGCGAGCCCACGCGGCGATGCGCGCGCGCCAGCCGAGCGTGCCGGTGGCCTGCGGGGGAGGCGGCGCAGGCTCTTTATTGATCGAGATCAAGGTGATTATCCTGAATCGATTTACGTGGGTTTTGGGGCGACTCTACGTCGGATTTATGACGGCGGTTAAGCTGTTTTAATCCTTTTAAGCCGACATGCCAATTTTAAAATGCCGGCTTTCCGATGCCGAGTGCTGCGCTGCGGCAGACCGTCGCGAAGCGCATGTCAAAACTTGAGGTAGATCAAGGTTATGCGGAAGGGGCCGGAATTTGCCCGATACCCGATCAATACGGTCGATTAACGCGGCGCGATCGAGGCGAAATAACAGACGAAAAAAAACCGCTGCCGGGCGGGCAGCGGTTTTGGGTAAAGCGCTCTAAATCAGGGAGTCAGGCGTATTCGGCGAGTGCCGTGCGCATCTTTTTCATGGCGCTCGCTTCGATCTGGCGGATGCGTTCCGCCGACACACCGAACTCGGCCGCGAGATCGTGCAGCGTCGAGCCGCCCGAGCCGTCGTCGTCGACGTTCAGCCAGCGCGCCTCGATGATCCGGCGGCTGCGCGCGTCGAGCGCCTCGAGCGCCTGCGCGATGCCGTCCGTCTGCAGCATGTCGCGCTGACGCGCGGCGAGCACGGCGGTCGGCTCGTTGTGCGAATCGGCCAGGTAGGCGATCGGTGCGTACGACTCCTCGCCGTCTTCCACTTGGCCCTCGAGCGCGATGTCGCCGCCCGACAGACGCGTTTCCATCTCGGTCACGTCTTCGCGCTTGACGTTGAGCTCCTGCGCGAGGCCGTCGATTTCCTCGGGCGTCATCGCCTGCATGCTCTTCTTGTGGCTGCGCAGGTTGAAGAACAGCTTGCGCTGCGCCTTCGTCGTCGCGACCTTCACCATCCGCCAGTTGCGCAGGATGTACTCGTGGATCTCGGCCTTGATCCAGTGGATCGCATACGACACCAGGCGCACGTTTTGCGCCGGGTCGAAACGTTTCACAGCCTTCATCAGGCCGATATTGCCTTCCTGGATCAGGTCGCCGTGCGGCAGGCCGTAGCCGAGGTAGTTGCGCGCGATCGACACGACGAGCCGCAGATGCGACAGCACGAGGCGGCGTGCCGAGTCGAGGTTGTTGTCTTCGCGGAATTCGGTCGCGTACTGGCGTTCCTCTTCGGCGGTCAGGAGCGGGATCCGGTTGACGGCCTGGATGTACGCGTCGATGTTGCCAAGCTGGCCCGGCAACATCGATTGAGTTGCGAGCGCCAGCGAGCCTGCCGATTCGGCCTTGGCCGGCGTCGGGCTCAGGGTGTTCGGAAGGGTCAGGGCGTAGCTCACTAAAAAACTCCTTTGGAATCAGGGACAAACCCCTAGTCTCGGATGAGATTCCGAGGCTCATCTTAGCACTCCCGTAATCTGAGTGCTAATTCCTTAGAGGGGGCGGGGGCATCCAAGTTCCCGATTCTCTATCGAACTTGTCGAATCGATAGTCTAATTTGCGACAAGGCTGACCGGAGGAAGTTCCGTAAGTTGTTGTTTCTGATAGTAATCAGTAGACGGTTTCGATTTTTGTAGTTTTGGAAGCAAACAATTTCGCTTCGTGATGCCGATCCGAAAAGTCCTTTACCATACCATTCAGTTCGCTCGGGCCCGGCCGCTGCGGCAAGGCTCCATTCAATCCACAAAGTTGGAGTGTCTGATGAACAATAAGAAGAATTGCCGGCCCCGTAGCCGGCTTGCGCTGCATGCGCTGCTGGCGGCGTCGCTGCTGGGCGGATCGGGTGCGGCGTTCGCGGATCGATGGGGAATCCAGGCGGGCGGCGGGTTTTCCGATCGCCACGGGATCGACAAGGCCGATCTCGGCGTCGTGTGGGATCCGGGCTGGAACTGGTGGGAAATCGGCGGCTGGCACTTCGCGTTCGTGATGGAAGGCCACGCCGGCTACTGGCACACGGGCGGCAATGTTCATGGCAGCATCGGTGAATTCGGCGCGACGCCGATGTTCCGCTTCATCAAGAGCGCGGGCCAGGTACGTCCGTTCATCGAGGCCGGCGCCGGCATCCGCTTCCTGACTTCCCCGACGATCTCCAACAAACTGTCGCTGGCGACGTCGTTCCAGTTCGTGGACGTCGCCGGTGTCGGCGCGCAGTTCGGAGAACGGCAACAGTACCAGCTCGGCTACCGTTTTCAACATGTGTCTAACGCGGGTATCAAAGAGCCGAATCCTGGTATAAATTTCCACCAGTTCTACGTGCAGTACAACTTCTGATCCGCACGCCCGCGCACGGCGGGCGCGTTGCCGAGGAGTCAGGCGATGGCGAAGGTGGTCGATGCGATTCGCGCACTCGAGCGCGATCGGTTCCGGGCGATGGTCGACGGGGACGGCGAGGCGCTCGATGCGCAATTGTCGGACAAGGTGTTCTTCGTGCACACCAACGGCAAACGCGAAACCAAGCAGCAGTTCATCGACGCCATCGTCGCCGGCCGCCGCCGCTATCGCCAGATCGAAATCCAGTCGCAGGATCTGCTTCCCGTCGGTGACGCAACCTGCGTCGTCACCGGGCGCGCTCTGATCGAGATGGAAACGAACAACGGCGGGCTGGTGTTTCCGATCGCCTATACCGCCGTCCATACCCATGAGCAGGGGCAGTGGCGTCTGCTGGCGTGGCAGGCGACGCGGTGCGCGACCGAGACATGAGCGCGCGTGGCGCTCCTTTTTCGTGTCCCGACCGAAGCGGCCTTCTGGGCCGCTTTTTATTGCCCGTGCGGCGCGGATTGCGCGCAGCACGGGCGGTCACGCACCGCTCGCTTGACGTTTGAACCCTGAAGCGAAAACCTGCCGGTCAGGCCGCCGCACGGCGGTCGGCGCACTGCCAGGCCGAACGGTTGATCGCGCTGACGACCGCATCGAGCGCGGCGCTCGTCGCATCGGCATGCACTCCGACGCCGTGCCGCAGCGGCGCATCGCCGACCCGGCAGCCGACCGATACCGCGATTCGTCCGTCCGTCGTGCGCGCGTGTTCGCACGAGGCGACGTCGACTGTCGCGCCGGCCGCCGTCGCGAAGGCCGCGGCCATTCGTTGCACGACCTCTTCCGGTGTCGCGTCGGCCGGCGGTGCGCCCGCGATGTCGCGGTTCTGCCAGCGTGCGGCGTCGCCGTGGCGCGCGGCCGGACCGTCGGTCTCGAAGAATTCGCGGGCGAACAGCGCGCAGATCGCGTCGCCGGTCACTTCCTCGCCGGAGACATCGGCGAGTGTCTGCACCGCGTGGCTGAATTCGATCTGCACGCGCCGCGTCGGCGTGAAGCCCATCCCGCGTTCGAGCAGGAACGTCGCGCCGCCCTTGCCGGACTGGCTGTTCACGCGAATGACCGCGTCATAGCTGCGGCCCAGATCGGCCGGGTCGATCGGCAGGTAAGGCACCTCCCACACCGCGTCGGGGCGCTGCTGCGCGAAGCCCTTGCGGATCGCATCCTGGTGCGAGCCCGAGAACGCGGTGAATACGAGGTCGCCTGCGTACGGATGGCGCGGATGCACCGGAATCTGGTTGCAGCGCTCGACCACGCGGCGCACCGCGTCGATGTCGGAGAAATCGAGGCCCGGATCGATGCCCTGCGTATAGAGGTTCAGCGCGAGCGTGACGAGATCGACGTTGCCGGTGCGCTCCCCATTGCCGAACAGGCAGCCCTCGATGCGGTCGGCTCCCGCGAGCAGCGCGAGTTCCGCGGCCGCGACCGCGGTGCCGCGATCGTTGTGCGGATGCACGGACAGCACGATGCTGTCGCGATACGCGAGGTTGCGGTCCATCCACTCGATCTGGTCGGCGAACACGTTCGGACTCGCGGCTTCGACGGTCGCCGGCAGGTTGACGATCATCTTGTGATCGCGGGTCGGACGCCACGCCTGCGCGACCGCGTCGCACACCTCGCGCGCGAACGTCAGCTCGGTCATGCTGAAGGTTTCCGGTGAGTACTGGTAGGTCCAGTGCGTGTCCGGGCGGGCCGCCGCGTGTTCCTTGATGAGTCGCGTGCCCTCGACCGCGAGCGCCTTCACGTCGTCCTTCGACATCCCGAACACGATGCGCCGGAACGACGGGCAGATCGCGTTGTACAGGTGCACGATCGCGCGCGGCACGCCTTCGAGCGCGTCGAAGGTGCGCGCGATCAGGTCTTCACGCGACTGCACGAGCACTTCGATCGTCACGTCGTCGGGAATGCGCTTATCGTCGATCAGCTTGCGGACGAAATCGAAATCGGTTTGCGACGCCGACGGAAAACCGACTTCGATCTCCTTGAAACCGATCGCGACCAGCATGTCGAAGAATTCCAGCTTCTGTTCGATGCTCATCGGCTCGATCAGCGACTGGTTGCCGTCGCGCAGGTCGGTGCTCATCCAGACCGGCGCACGCTCGATGGTGCGGGTCGGCCAGCGGCGGCCATTGATGCGGACGGGTTCGAACGGACGGTACTTGTCTTGCGGGTTGCGCTTCATCTTCTGGACCTCGGGTCTCAAGTCGCGAGCGAAGACGGGCGGCATGGGCGACGGGTGGCGCTGCCTCGCACCGTGGCGCCGGAAACGCGCTGCGGATGCGGATGATCTTCGCGAATCGGCCGACGGATAGACGGACGAATGCTGACGACTTCGGGTTGTAAAAACTGCGAGAAGGGTGCTGCGAGGAACTGCAGGGAGGGACCGTGCGGACAGCACACGGCGCTACGACAGCCTTAGGCTAGTCGTAGCGATAGCGACCGCGCTAGGCGGCCGGAGGTAATTCGGAGGGTGTTCGGAAAGGAACGCATGGCGACAACTCTATGTCAGGAAGCATGCGCGTGTCAAATGGTCGGTTGAAACGCCGGCGCGACGGCGTGCCGGCCCGGGACGCCGGTCACGGTGCGAGCCGGGCTGTCCGCTCGATTCGTACGATCCGCACGATCGTCTCGACCTGCCGCGCAAGCGTGTCGGGTACCGGAATTTCGCCGCGCAGCACGGCGTCCGTCCACGCGGCCGTGGTGGCCGCGTCGCGCGATTCGGGCAGCGCCACAGGCGGCGCGTCGCTCGACGAGCGCTCCGGCTCGATCAGCGTGTCGCACACGCCGTCGTGCAGCCAGTCGACCTGCACCTGGCGCCGCGTGTCGGCCACCGCTTCGCCTTCGGTGCCGCGCGCGAGCAGCGCGCCGCCCAGTGCGGCGTCCGGATGATCGCGGAACAGTTGCGCGAGGCTGTCGCGGTACGGCGGATGCGTGTAGTTGACGAGCCGCAGCCCGGCCGGCGCGAACGGCTGCAGGATCTTCACGAGCGTGTGCGTCGAGTTGCGCACGCCGAGCACGCCGCGCAGCGACAGCAGACGCGCGATGCGCGGCGCCAGCGCGTCAATGGGCGCGAACGCGACGCGGCGCTCCGCGAGCGTGTCCTCGATCGCGTCGTGCGATGTCGACGGCGGGATCGACAGCGCAGAGAAGATCTCCGCGCTCGTCACGCGGCCCGGATCGCGCTCGACACCGTGTACGAGCACCGGTACGCCTTCGCGCGCGAGCAGCAGCGCGAGCAGCGGCACCAGGTTCGGCTGCTTGCGCGCGCCGTTGTAGCTCGGGATCGACACCGGGCGGAACGCGGCGTCCTGCACGTGCACGGGTTCGAACGACGCCTGCGCGGCGGCGAGCATCGCGGCCAGTTCGTCGGCGCTTTCGCCCTTCAGGCGATAGGCGATCAGGATCGCGCCGAGTTCGACGTCCGACACGCGCGCATCGAGCATCGCGCGATAAAGCTCGAACGTGTCTTCGGCGGACAGCGCGCGTGCGCCGTGCGGGCCGCGGCCGATTTCCTTGATGAAGCGGGCGCAAGGAAACGGCGAGGCTGCTGGGTCGAGGGGAGCGGTCATCGGGGCGTGGGGCGGGCGGCCGGCATCGGGCCGCGCGGTGAGCGGTGAGGAATGCCCCGAGTATCGCACGGGCACGGCCGCGCGCGCCGATGCGGCGCGGCGCGCTAAACTCGGGTTCCCGGCGGTGCCGCGTGCGTCGCGGACGCAGTCGCCGGCCGAATACGAACCAGAGAGACATCCCATGAAGCTCTACAGCTATTTCCGCAGTTCCGCGTCGTACCGCGTGCGGATCGCCCTGAACCTGAAGCAGCTGCCGTACGACACGGTTCCCGTGCACATGCTGCGCGACGGCGGCGAGCAATTGAAGGACGCCTACCGCGCGGTGAATCCGGATGCGGTCGTGCCGACGCTGGTCGACGGCAATGCCACGCTGCAGCAATCGCTCGCGATCATCGAATATCTCGAGGAAACGCATCCCGAACCGGCGCTGTTGCCAAAGCAGCCGGTCGACCGCGCATATGTGCGGGCGATTGCGCTGCAGGTCGCGTGCGAGATCCATCCGCTGAACAACCTGCGCGTGCTCAAGTACCTGAAGCACTCGCTGAAGGTGTCCGAGGAAGCGAAGAACGACTGGTACCGGCACTGGATCGAGGCGGGTTTCGCATCGCTGGAGACGCGCCTCGCGAACGATCCGCGCACCGGCAAGCTGTGCTTCGGTGACACGCCGACGCTCGCCGATATCTGCATCGTGCCGCAGGTGTTCAACGCGAACCGTTTCTCGATCGACACGACGCGCTTTCCGACGATCCAGCGGATCGCCGATCATGCGTCGACGCTGGACGCGTTCAAGGCCGCCGAGCCCGGCGCGCAGCCCGACGCCGAATGACGCCGAATGACGCCGTGGGTCAGCCAGCCGCCGGCTGACGGCTTCCGGACGTGCATGAAAAAAGGGCGCCCGAAGGCGCCCCGTGCGGTGCGGGCCGGCGGCGTTCAGTCGAGCAGCGCGTCCGCGAATTCGACTGCGCTGAACGGCTGCAGGTCCTCGACTTTCTCGCCGACGCCGATGAAGTAGACGGGCACCGGGCGCTGCCGCGCGATCGCGGCGAGAATGCCGCCCTTCGCGGTGCCGTCGAGCTTCGTGACGATCAGGCCCGTGAGGCCGAGTGCATCGTCGAATGCCTTCACCTGCGTGAGCGCGTTCTGGCCCGTGTTCGCGTCGATCACGAGCAGCACCTCGTGCGGCGCGCCATCGTGCGCCTTCGAGATCACGCGCTTCACCTTCTTCAGCTCTTCCATCAGGTGCAGCTGCGTCGGCAGGCGGCCGGCCGTGTCGGCCATCATCACGTCGATCCTGCGCGCGCGCGCCGCGCTGACCGCGTCGAAGATCACGGCGGCCGGGTCGCCGCTTTCCTGCTGGACGACCGTCACGTTGTTGCGCTCGCCCCAGACTGCCAGTTGTTCGCGCGCGGCCGCGCGGAACGTGTCGCCCGCAGCCAGCAGCACCGACTGGTCGAAGCTCTGCAGGTGCTTCGCGAGCTTGCCGATGCTGGTGGTCTTGCCTGCGCCGTTCACGCCCGTGATCATCATCACGAGCGGCTGCGCGCGGCCGAGCATCAGCGATTTCTCGAGCGGCTTTAGCAGTTCGACGAGCAGGTCGTGCAGCGCGCCCTTCACCTGCTGCGGATCGGTCAGCCGGCCCGCGCGCACCTTCTCGCGCAGCGCGCCGAGCAGGTACTCGGTCGCATCGACGCCGGCGTCGGACATCAGCAGCGCGGCCTCGAGCTCTTCGTACAGGTCCTCGTCGATCTTCGTATTGACGAATACGCCGGTGATGCTCGAGCCCGTCTTCGCGAGGCCCGACTTCAGGCGCGCGAGCCACGATTTCTTCGCGGAGGCGTCCTGCGTCGGCGGCGGCACGATCTCGACCGCTTCGACGACTTCGTCGCTGCCGTCGTTGGTCGGCGTGACCGTCATCACGACGGCAGGCGCGGCCTGCTGCGGTTGCGCGGGTGCTTGCGGTGCTTCGATCGCCTGGCGCGTGTCGGACGGTTCGTCCGGTTGCGGTGCATCGATCGATTGCGATTCCGCGGAGTCGGGCTCCTGCGTTTTCTTGAATCGTTTGAAGAAGCTGAACATGGTCTGACGTCGGGAAGAGGGCGGGGCGCCGCTAGGGCGCAGCGCCGGACGGGCCGTCGTGCGTGCGCATGGCGGCCGAAACCGTGCATTTTATCAGTGCGGCGGCGCACTCGCGTCAGCCGGTGCCGCCGCTGTGGTAACGTGCGCCTGTTTGGCGGTGCGCCCTCCTGCGCACCCGGTCCCCCCGTTGTCGATATTCCGTATGTCCCGTTCCTCTTCCGGCCGCCCGACGGCCCCCCCTGGCCGCGGCAAGCCGCACACGATCCGCATCATCGGCGGTGACTGGAAACGCACGCCGCTCGCCGTGCTCGATCTCGACGGCCTGCGGCCGACGCCCGATCGCGTGCGCGAGACGCTGTTCAACTGGCTCGGCCAGGATCTCGAAGGCCGGCGCTGCCTCGACCTGTTCGCGGGCACCGGTGCGCTCGGGTTCGAGGCCGCGTCGCGCGGCGCGACGAGCGTCGTGATGGTCGAGCGCCACCCGCGCGCGGCGCAGCAACTGCGCGCGATCAAGGACAAGCTCGGCGCACGCTCGGTCGAGGTCGCGGAAGCCGACGCGCTGCGGCTCGCGGCCGGGCTGACCCCGGGTGCGTTCGACGTCGTGTTCCTCGATCCGCCGTTCGGTGAGCCGGCCGTACTCGATCGCGCGATCGCGCTGGCGGCGCCGCTCGTCGCGCCGGAGGGCGCCCTGTACGTCGAGACGGGCGCGGAGCTTGACCCGGCCGCGCACGAAGCGCTGGCCGGTTGGCAGGTGGTGAAGCACGGCAAGGCGGGTGCGGTTCACTTTCATTTGCTGCGGCGCGAAAATGATGAATAATGCGCGTTCCATACGAGGCGGCGCGCCGCAAAGGCGACGCATGCCCATCTCGGCAGCGGCGTGCGCGTCGCACGGCTGCCACCCCGTTTGCGTGATGACAGGAGGAGCGACATGGTAGTCGCCGTGTATCCCGGTACGTTCGATCCGCTGACACGCGGGCACGAAGACCTCGTGCGGCGTGCATCGAGCATTTTTGATACGCTGGTGGTCGGTGTTGCCGACAGCCGCGCGAAGAAGCCGTTTTTCTCGCTGGAAGAACGTCTGAAGATTGCGAACGAGGTGCTCGGCCATTATCCGAACGTGAAGGTGATGGGTTTCAAGGGCCTGTTGAAGGACTTTGTCCGCACCAACAACGCGCGCGTGATCGTGCGCGGCCTGCGTGCCGTGTCCGATTTCGAATATGAGTTCCAGATGGCGGGGATGAACCGCTATCTGTTGCCCGACGTGGAGACGATGTTCATGACGCCATCCGATCAGTATCAGTTCATCTCGGGGACGATCGTGCGCGAAATCGCGCAGTTGGGCGGCGATGTCAGCAAGTTCGTGTTCCCGTCCGTCGAGAAGTGGCTGACCGAGAAAGTCGCCGCGATGGGAGGCCCGGCCGCGTGACGCGGCGCCGGCCGGTTTCGCTGCGAAGCCGGCCGCTGGCCTGAAGAAGTGAGATCAGTATGTCTTTGATGATTACCGACGAGTGCATCAATTGCGACGTGTGCGAGCCAGAGTGCCCGAACGGCGCGATTTCGATGGGCCCGGATATCTACGTGATCGACCCCAACAAGTGCACCGAGTGCGTCGGCCATTTCGACGAACCGCAGTGCCAGCAGGTGTGTCCGGTCGAATGCATTCCGCGCGATCCGCAGCATGAGGAATCGCACGCGCAGTTGATGGCGAAGTATCACGCGTTGATCGCCGCGAAGGGTGACGACGCGCAGTGACCGTGTGGTGACGCGAGCGTCGCAACGTCATGAATTCCCTGACCGGCGCCGTTCGGCGCCGGTTCCACTTCTCCCTTCGCTTCAGCCGATCAGGTCGCGCAATGCCGCGACGAGCGCGTCGCATTCGGCGTCGGTGCCGACGGTGATGCGCAAATGCTGGTCGATGCGTGGCGCCCGGAAGTGCCGTACAAAAATTTCCCGATCCTTCAGCTTTGCCGCGATCGTGCCCGCATCGTGCGCGGGATGGCGCGCGAACACGAAATTCGCGCTCGACGGCACGACGTCGAAACCGAGTGCCTCCAGCGCGTGCGTGAGCCGCGCGCGGCTGTCGATCACGCGTCGGCAGGTCGCACCGAAGTAGTCGGTGTCCTCGTATGCCGCCTGCGCGGCGACCTGCGCGAGCCGGTCGAGCGGATAGGAATTGAAGCTGTCCTTCACACGATTCAGTGCGTCGATCAACGCCGCATCGCCGAACGCGAAGCCGACGCGCATGCCCGCGAGCGAGCGCGCCTTTGACGTCGTGTGCACGACGAGCAGGTTCGGATGGCGGTCGATCAGCGTGATCGCGGATTGCGCGCCGAAATCGACGTACGCCTCGTCGATCAACACGACCGACGACGGGTTCGCGGCCGCAATCCGCTCAATGTCCGCGAGCGGCAGCGCGCGCCCGGTCGGCGCGTTCGGGTTCGGAAACAGCACGCCGCCCACATCGTCGAGATAGTCTTCGACACGGATCGAGAAGTCGTCCGCGAGCGGCACGATTGCGGTCTCGACACCGTACAGGCGCGCGTAGGTCGGGTAGAAGCTGTACGAAATATCGGGAAAGCGCAGCGGCCGGTCATGCTTGAGCAGTGCCTGGAACGCGTGCGCGAGCACCTCGTCGGAGCCGTTGCCGACGAAGACCTGCTCGGGCTTGATGCGATGATGGGCCGCGACCGTCTCGCGCAGTGCGCGCGCGAGCGGGTCGGGATAGCGGCGCAGCGTGTCGCCGGTGTCGCCGAGTTCGCGTGCGATCGCCGCGACGACGCGCGGCGAAGGCGGATAGGGATTCTCGTTCGTGTTCAGCTTGACGGGGTGTGCGAGCGCGGGCTGTTCGCCCGGCACGTAAGGCACGAGTTGCTGAACGATGTCGCTCCAGTAACGGCTCACCGCTTGGCTCCTGACGGGCAAAAACAACCAGATTACCGCATGTGGATGCGGCGGTGCGCGATTGCGCACGACCGAGACGCCGCCCGGCGGCGCCGGACGGCACGTTGCACCATGCCGGTGCGGTGCGCAGTCAGTTGCGATGCAACTGCATCGTCGCGCGGTCGAGTTCGCCCTTGACGACCATCGGCATGACGGCGAGCGCACGCTCGATCGATGCGTCGATCACGTCCTGCTCTTCGCGGCGCGGCGGCTTCAGCACGAAGTTTGCGACGTCGGGCTTCGCGCCGGCGCGCGCGCCTTCCGGGATCAGGTCGCGCGGATGGCCGATGCCGATGCGCAGGCGCCAGTACTGCTGCGACGACAGATGCGCGGTGATGTCCTTCAGACCGTTGTGACCGCCGCTGCCGCCGCCGAGCTTCAGCTTCACCGTGCCGGGCGGCAGATCGAGTTCGTCGTGTGCGACGAGGATCTGGTCGGGCAGGATCTTGAAGAAACTCGCGAGCGCGACGACCGACTGGCCGGAGCGGTTCATGTAGGTTTGCGGCTCGAGCAGGTGGACTTCCTCGCCGTGCAGGCGCGCCTTCGCATAGAAGCCATGGAAGCGGCGCTCGTCGCGCAGCGTCGCGCCTGCTTCGCGGGCGAGCTGGTCGATCAGCCAGAAGCCGGCGTTGTGGCGCGTCGCAGTATATTCTGCCCCGGGATTGCCGAGGCCGACGATCAGTTTGATCATGACGTTTCGTAGGCGGCAGCGCCCGCCTGGGCGCAGAAAAAGAAAAACCCGCCGGGCAAGCCGCGGCGGGTTGTGTCGACCGTTTCTCGAAACGGATCGAACGGGCGCGTAGGCGGCCGTTTAGGCAGCCGGCGTTTCGCCTTCGCCTGCTGCGTCCGACACGGCACCAGCCGGGACCGTCGCCGATGCGACAACCGGGTTTTCCGCGTCGACGTGCGCGACCAGCGTCACGCCCTTCGGCAGTACGATGTCCTTCGCGTGCAGCGACTGACCTGCTTCGATCTTCGACAGATCGACTTCCAGGAATTCCGGCAGAGCCGACGGCAGGCACTCGACTTCGATTTCCGTCGTGACGTGCGAGACGATTGCGCTCGACAGCTTCACTGCCGGGCTGACTTCAGCGTTCAGGAAGTGCAGCGGCACCTTCGTGTGCAGCTTCTTCTTCGCGTCGACGCGCTGGAAGTCCACGTGCAGCACGAGTTGCTTGAACGGGTGGTATTGCACGTCGCGCAGCAGAACCTGTTGCGACTGGCCAGCCACTTCGAGGTCGAGGATCGACGAGTGGAAGGCTTCCTTCTTCAGTGCGTGCCACAGCGCGTTGTGATCGAGTTCGATCTTTTGCGGGGCTGCTTCGCCACCGTAGACGATACCCGTGGTCTTACCGGCGTTGCGCAGGCGGCGGCTCGCACCCGTACCTTGCTGTTGGCGCTCGAAAGCGACGACTTTCATGTGATTCTCCATTAGCTGCCCGCGACCAGGCAGTAAAACGGGGCCGGCGAAATGGCGGCCCCCGATGAAACGGACGGGGCTTCGTCTATCCCGTCCGATTGTGCAAAAAGCGAAGCGTTGCCGCTTCGCTTTCCGCGCATGCTATGTCGTGTCGTTCCGCGATCAGGATTCCGCGAACAGCGACATCACCGAGTCGCCGCGGCGAATCCGCGAGAACGTTTCGGCCAGCAGGCTCGCGCTCGTCAGCGAGCGGATCTTCGAGCACGCCAGCGATTCTGCCGACAGCGGGATCGTATCGGTGACGACCAGCTCGTCGAGTGCCGATGCGGCGATGCGGTCGGCGGCGCCGCCCGACAGAACCGGGTGCGTCGCGTACGCGAACACCTGCTTCGCACCGCGATCCTTCAGCACTTGCGCGGCCTTGCAGAGCGTGCCGGCCGTATCGACCATGTCGTCCATGATCACGCAGGTGCGGCCTTCGACTTCACCGATGATGTTCATCACTTCGGCGACGTTCGCCTTCGGACGACGCTTGTCGATGATCGCGAGATCGCAGTTGAGCTGCTTCGCGAGTGCCCGGGCACGGACCACGCCGCCGACGTCCGGCGACACGACGAGCAGATCCGAGTAGTTCTGCTTGCGCAGGTCGCCCAGCAGGATCGGCGTTGCGTAGATGTTGTCGACCGGGATGTCGAAGAAGCCTTGAATCTGATCGGCGTGCAGATCCATCGTGATGATCCGCTCGACGCCGGCGATTTCCAGCATGTTCGCGATGACCTTCGCCGAGATCGCGACGCGCGCCGAGCGCGGGCGACGGTCCTGGCGGGCATAGCCGAAGTAGGGGATGGCGGCAGTGATCCGGCCGGCGGACGCACGCTTGAGCGCGTCGACCATGATCATCAGTTCCATCAGGTTGTCGTTCGTGGGCGCGCACGTGGATTGCAGGACGAAGACGTCCTTGCCGCGCACGTTTTCCTGGATCTCGACCTGGATCTCGCCGTCGGAGAAACGGCTGACCATTGCTTTGCCGAGGGGAATTCCAAGGATATTGACGACTTCCTGGGCGAGCGCGGGATTCGCGTTGCCAGTAAAGACCATCAAGCCATCATGGCTGTGGCTGCTCATCGTGCACCTGCTTCAGGCTTAGGCGGGAAATGCGGGAAAATTTTTGGCAGGGGAGGAAGGACTCGAACCCTCGCATGCCGGAATCAAAATCCGGTGCCTTGACCAACTTGGCGACTCCCCTACACTCAACTGATAACTTCACCGGACTTGTAGGCTATCCGATAAAGCAAAACTTCATGACGCGAAAGCGAAGAGCGGATGCTCGTTCAGACTCTCGGCAACTGCACCGTTCCAACTGGTGGGCAGCTTGGCTTTCGCCGCTTCTGCCTCGTGCCTGCTATGAAACGCTGCAAACACGCTTGCTCCGGAGCCGGTCATCCTCGCGGGGGTCACATCATACAACCATTTGACCACCTGCGCAACTTCCGCGTACTTACTTGTCACAACTTGCTGCATGTCGTTCCGGCCGAAGCTGTCTGGCCATCCCGCATCGCTGCTTTGCTGTGCAAGAAAGTCCGTAATTGTGACGCGCTTCGTATCTCTTGTCAACAACTCATCTGAAAAAATTTCAGCGGTGGGGACATGAACTCGTGGCGTCACAACCAAGAACCAGCGAGTCGGCAATTCTACCTCAGCTAATTCTTCTCCGATACCCTCAGCGAACGCATTTTTTCCAAAAACAAAAAACGGGACGTCCGCGCCGAGTTTCACCGCGAGCGACTGCAGTTCCGTGCGCGGCAGATCGAGTTGCCACAGGCGGTTCAGCGCGAGCAGCGTCGTCGCCGCGTCCGAGCTGCCGCCGCCGAGGCCCGCGCCCATCGGCAGGCGCTTGTCGATCTCGATGTCGACGCCGGCCGTGGTGCCCGTGTGCGTTTTCAGCAGGTTGGCCGCGCGCACGACGAGATCGCTTTCCTCGGGCACGCCCGGCACGTCGGTGACGCGTGCGACGCGACCGTCGTCGCGCAGCGTGAAGTGCAGCGTATCGCCCCAGTTCAGCAGCTGGAACACGCTCTGCAGATCGTGATAGCCGTTCGGTCGACGGCCGGTGATGTGCAGGAACAGGTTGAGTTTCGCGGGCGCAAGGCAGTTGCGCAGCGAGCGGATCGAATCGGTCATGCGTATGTCGGGGCTAGGTTCACGTGCTTACTGGTCGAGCACGAGCTTGATGTCGAGCGGCGGCGTCGCGCGCACGAGGTTGACGCGTTTGACGCCCGTCGCCGGTGCGTCCGCGTAGGCGAGATAGTCGATCGTCCAGCCGTCCTGGCGGATCTGCTTGACGTGCGTCGTGTCCGCGGGGTCGCGCACCGTCTGCGCGGGCGTCGCGGGCGCGGGCGTCGGCAGCAGCCAATAGCGCAGACCGGCCAGCGGCAGCGAGAAGCCGAGCGCGTTCTGCATCAGTTCGCCGACGTCCGTCGCGTATTGCGGCTGGCGGTTCGGCAGTTCGAGCGATGCGGCCTGCGGCGTCGATTTCACGACCGCGAGCGTCTGGCCGAGCGGGCTGCGCAGTTCGAGCGACACGTCGTCGCCGTGCTCCTGCCAGTCGAAGTTACCGTACACGTTCTGTGGTCGGCCGAGGCGGTCACTGTACTGCACCGCGAAGCGGCCGTGGTACGCGTGTGTCGCGGCCGTCTGCAGCACGGCGCCCGACGGCGCATTTGCCGACGGCGGCGTGCTCGCGCAGCCGACGAGCGCGAGCGCGGCGCCAGCCGCGGCAAGCGCGCGCAGCGCGCGGGAAGACGGGGAAAGCATCGGGAACATCCGCATCACAGGCCGTTGACCTGCAGGCGCTTGAGCGTCTGCACGAGCGTGTCGTTGTCGGGTTCGAGTTTCTGCGCGGCACGCCACGCGACGCGCGCGTCGTCCTGCGCGCCGCTCTTCCACAGCACTTCGCCGAGGTGCGCGCCGATCTCGGCGTTCGGCTGCAGCTCGTACGCGCGCCGCAGCACCTTCGTCGCGCCCGCCGTGTCGCCCATCCGGTACTTCACCCAGCCGAGGCTGTCCATGATGTACGCGTCGTTCGGCGCGAGCGACAGTGCCTTGTCGATCAGCTTGCTGGCCTCGGGCAGGCGCTGGTTGCGATCGGCGAGCGAATAGCCGAGCGCGTTGTACGCCTGTGGGTTGTCGGGCTGCGTGCGGATCAGCTCGCGCAGCTGCTTTTCCATCGCCGCGTAGTGGCCGGTCTTCTCGGCCGCCATCGCGTAGTCGTAGCGCAGGTCGGGATCGTCCGGGAAATCCTGGACTGCCTGCGCGAGTCGCGCCTCGGCTTCCGGATAGCGCTTCGCGGTGAACAGGATCGACGCATCGGTGCGTGCGACCACGGCCGCATCGCGCGGATCGCTGATCGGCAGGTCGTCGAGCACCTTGCGTGCCTCGTCGGTCTTGCCCTGTTTCTGCAGCAGCTGCGCGCGCGTGATCTGCGCGGGCAGGTAGTGCTGGCTCGTCTGGTCGACCTTGTCGAGCCATTGCGACGCCTGCGCATCGTTGCCCTGTTCGATCGAGATCTGCGCGAGGTAGATGTAGCCCTGGCCGACGTCGAGGTTCGGCTGCTTGTCGCCGAGCTGCACGTACTGTTTCAGGTACGCGCTCGCGTCGTCGAGCTTCTTCTGCTGGATCTTGATCAGCGCGAGCGCCATCAGCGGCGTCGGGTCCTTCGAGTCGAGCTTGCGCATCGTCTCGAACTGCTTCTGCGCGTCGTCGAGGCGGTCGTCGGAGAGATAGAGCTGCGACAGAGCGAGGCGCGCATCGCGCGACTTCGGATTCTGCTGAACATATTTCTCGAACGACGCGATGCCGGCCGCGCGCTCGGCGGGCCCCATCTGCGACAGCATCAGCGCCGCCGGCAGATAGTCGGGGCGGATCTGCAGCGCCTGCTTCAGCGACTGCGCCGCGCCTTCCTTGTCGTCGACCGCGATTTGCTGCCGCGCGATCGCGAGCTGCGCCTCGGGGCGGTTCATGTCGTTCTTCAGCATGTCCTTCAGCACCGCGAGGCCGCCGACGCGGTCGGCGCCGCGCACCAGCAGTGCCTGCAGCGCGAGGATCGCGGGGCCGCGCGTTTCACCGGTCGCGCGGGCCAGTTCGCGCGCGAGCATCGGCTGCGCGTCGGCCGGCTTGCCGGCGAGCACGAGCAGCGCGGCGTCGACTTGCGATGCGCGGTTCGAATCGGGTGCGTACTGGCGCCACAGATTGGCTGCGGACAGCGCGTCGGCCGGGCTTTGCGCGCCGAGCGCTATCTCGGTCGCACGCTGCGCCATGCGGGGGTCGCGCGTGTCGCGGGCGAGCGCGAGGTAGGTCTGGTAGGCCGGCGCGGGCTGGTTGCGCTGGAGCGCGACCTCGGCGGCCAGCACCTGGTAGACGATCTGGCTCGTCAGCGGGACGCCCGGCAGATCCTTTTTCTCGTCCGGCATTACGTGCTCGAACGCGCCCTGCGGCTCCGCGTCGTCCGATGCCGGATTCTGCGCGTGAGCCGGGAAGGCGGTGAGGGTCCACGCGGCGAACAGCGCGGCGCCGAGCGCACGGCGGACCGGGAAGGCGCGCGCGCCGCGCACGGCGGCGGGGCGCTTCAGAAGCAGCTTCGAGGGCAAGGTCATGGAAATCCGTTCGATGTTTCAACCGATTGTAACGCGCTCGCTACAATACACGCACGATCGTGAATCCAGTCTCAGACCCGCAAAACATGCCAGAGTTGCCAGAAGTCGAAGTCACGCGCCGGGGCATCGAGCCCTTTGTCGCGGGCCGCCGCGTCGAGCGTGTCGACGTCCGTACCGCGATGCTGCGCTGGCCCGTGCCGGCGGAGCTCGCCGAGCAATTGCGCGCGCGCGAGGTGCTCGCTGTCGAGCGTCGCGGCAAGTATCTGCTGTTCGAGGTCGACGCGGGCTGGTTCATCGTTCATCTCGGGATGACGGGCACGCTGCGCGTGCTGCCCGCGGCCGGCGTGCCGGTCGCCGCGAAACACGACCACATCGACTGGATCTTCGACGAATTCGTGCTCCGGTTCCGCGATCCGCGCCGTTTCGGCGCGGTGCTGTGGCACCCGCGCGAAGCGGGCGACGTGCATGCGCATCCGCTGCTCGCCAGCCTCGGCGTCGAGCCGTTCTCGCCGGCGTTCACCGGCGCGCTGCTGCACGCGCGCACGCGCGGCCGCACGGTGTCGGTCAAGCAGGCGCTGCTCGCGGGCAACATGGTCGTCGGCGTCGGCAACATCTATGCGTCGGAGAGCCTGTTTCGCGCGGGCATCCGGCCGACGATCGCCGCCGGCAAGGTGTCGCTGCCGCGCTACGAGCGGCTGGCCGACGCGGTGCGCGCGACCCTCGCCGACGCGATCGAGCGCGGCGGCAGCACGCTGCGCGATTTCGTCGGCAGCAACGGCGAAAGCGGCTATTTCCAGCTCGACTGCTTCGTCTACGACCGGGCGGGGCTACCTTGCCGCACATGCGGCACGCCGATCCGCCAGATCGTGCAGGGGCAGCGCTCGACCTATTTCTGCCCGACCTGCCAGCGTTGAGTCGCGCGTTGCAACCTCTTTCCAAAGATTCGAACACTTGAAGCCGCCCCGCATTGCTCCCGCTCCGTTCCCCGTCACACCGCTGCATCGCACGTTCGCCACGCGCCTGATCGCCTGGCAGCGCGTGCACGGTCGCCACGACCTGCCGTGGCAGAACACCCGCGATCCCTACTGGATCTGGCTGTCGGAAATCATGCTGCAGCAGACGCAGGTCTCGACCGTCGTCCCGTATTACACGCGCTTTCTCGAGCGCTTTCCCGACGTCGCCGCGCTCGCGGCCGCGCCGTCCGACGACGTGATGGCGCTGTGGGCCGGGCTCGGCTACTACTCGCGCGCACGCAACCTGCATCGCTGCGCGCAGGTCGTCGTCGCCGAGCATGGCGGCGTATTCCCGTCGACGCCGGAAGCGCTCGCCGAACTGCCGGGCATCGGCCGTTCGACGGCCGCGGCGATTGCGTCGTTCGCGTACGGTGCGCGCGCGACGATCCTCGACGGCAACGTGAAGCGCGTGCTGGCGCGGGTGTTCGGCGTCGAAGGCTTTCCGGGCGAGAAGCGCGTCGAGAACGACATGTGGGCGCTTGCGGAATCGCTGCTGCCGGATGCCGCGAACGCGGCCGACGTGAGTGCCTATACGCAGGGGCTGATGGATCTCGGCGCGACGCTGTGCGTGCGCGGCAAGCCGGATTGCGCGCGCTGCCCGTTCGCGGGCGACTGTGTCGCGCAATCGACGGGCCGGCAGCGCGAACTTCCGGCCGCGCGGCCGAAGAAGGCGGTGCCGACGCGCAAGACCTGGATGCTCGTGTTGCGCGACGGCGACGCCGTGCTGCTCGAGCGGCGTCCGCCGGCCGGCATCTGGGGCGGCCTATGGTGCCTGCCGCAGGCAGACGGCGATGTGGCACTCGCGGAACTCGCACGCGGCTTCGGCGGTGGCGGCCCGGTGCCGCTCGCGCCGTTCACGCACACGTTCACGCATTTCCGGCTCGAGATCGAGCCGCGGCTGAGCGATGTGGCGAACGGCGGGCGGCCGCTCACGCACGCGCAGGATGCCGAGACGGCGTGGGTGCCGTTGGCGGGGCTCGATGCGTACGGCGTGCCGGCGCCCGTGCGCAAGCTGCTCGATGCGTTGAGCGGGCCGCTGCTGTAAAGAAAAGGGAAGGGCGCGGCGCGCTCACGGAAGCGCCGGGCCGCCGCGGGTGTTTTGCCCGCCAGGATGATTCGCTCGGCGACGCCGCTGCGACGCGTTTGGCCAGCCGAGGCTTACAGCCATCCGTGCCGATCGAGCACGTGGTGCACGGCATCGATCCGCGCGCCGACGTCCGGAAATTCCATCAATTTCTGCCGCGCACGCAGGTCGAGCGGCAGCAGTTCAGCGAGGCGGTTCGATACCCAACTCGGGTCGTCGAGACGAAACGGTTCGGCGAACGGCATCTTGTCCGGTTCGGATTTCTTCAGCGCTTCGATGATGCGCTCCAGCACCTCGGCACACGAGCCGAATTGCGCGAGCGCCTGTTCACCTTCGAGCGGGATGTCGTCGGGCAGCGGCTCCGCGATCCCGACCAGCAGCCCGTTGCCTTCGACGCGATACGACAGCAGCTCGAATCGCTGCGTGCCGATCGCCTGCAGGTATAGCATCCCGAATTCGCCGGTATCGCACTCGGTGATGCGCGCCATGCAGCCGATCGTTTCGGGCACCGACACGGCGCCGTCCTGCGCGACTTCTGGCCCGCTCTTCAGCAGGCACACGCCGAACGGCGCGTCGTCGCGCAGGCATGCGCGGGACATGTCGAGATAGCGCGCCTCGAACACCTTGAGCGGCAGCCAGCCACCGGGGAACAGCACCGTGTGCAGCGGAAACAGCGGCAGGTCGATCAGGGTGGTCGATAGCGTGGACATGGCGCACCGGCAAGAGGGCGGTGTCGCTAAGGTCGTTCGACCTCGGCGACGAGCCGCGACGACGCGTCGACATCCACGGGCGCGTCACGATGCCGCACGATCACGTTCGCATCGTGCGCGAGGCGCGCGGCGAGCGTTTCCGCGATGAACACCGAGCGATGCTGACCGCCCGTGCAGCCGATGGCGACGGTCAGGTAGCTGCGGTTGTCTTCGCGAAAGTGCGGGAGCCATTTCGTCAGGAACGCATGGATGTCGTCGATCATCTGGTGGACGATCGGCAGTGCGTCGAGAAAGGCGATGACCGGCTGGTCCAGCCCGGTGAGCGGGCGCAGCTCATGGTCGTAGTACGGGTTCGGCAGCGCGCGCACGTCGAACATCAGGTCGGCATCGAGCGGCACGCCGCGCTTGAAGCCGAATGACTCGAACATCACCATCAGGTCGTTGTTCTTCTGCTCGATGAAGCGCTTGACCCACGTGCGCAGCACGTTCGCGCGCAGCGTGCTGGTATCGATCTGGTGGCCGAATTCGGCGAGCGGTGCGACCAGCTCGCGTTCGCGCTCGATCGCTTCCTCGAGCGACGACAGCAGCCCGACGTTCGCGTCGTGCGACGGCGAGCCGGACAGCGGGTGGCGCCGGCGCGTTTCGGAGAAGCGCTGGATCAGCGCCTGCGTGCTCGCGTTGAGGAACAGCACGCGGACATCGTGCTCGAGCGACAGCGCGCGGATCAGACCGGGCATTTCGTCCAGCGACGCGCTCGAACGCGCGTCGATCGCGACCGCGAGCCGGTGCTGGCCGCCGTCGGCCAGGTAGCGGGCGAGTTCGGGAAGCACGTGCGGCGGCAGGTTGTCGACGCAGTAGTAGCCTGCGTCTTCGAGCGCGTTCAGCGCGACGGACTTGCCTGAGCCGGAGATGCCGGTGATAAGGACGATGCGCATGGGAAGCAGAGAATCCTGACGTTTCATCATAGCACCGGCTCGACGCGTCGGCGCTGCGAGGCCGGCGCGGGGAGCGTTACACGAGCTTGCCGGGGAACTGACTGTCGGGATCTTGCATCGCGAGTCGTTGCCGATCCATGAAATCGCGCAACGTGTCGATTCCGCGCAACTGCAGGATCGTATTCCGCACGGCCGCCTCGACGAGCACCGCGAGGTTGCGGCCGGCCGCAACCTGGATCGTGACCTTGCTGATCGGCAGGCCAAGCACGTCGACCGTCTGGCTTTCCAGCGGCAGCCGCTGGAATTCGCCGTCCGGGCGGCGCACGAGCTGGACGATCAGCTTCAGCTTCATTTTCCGGCGGACCGCCGTTTCACCGAAGATCGTCTTGATGTCGAGCAGGCCGAGGCCGCGCACTTCGAGCAGGTTCTGCAGCAGCGGCGGGCAGCGGCCTTCGACGAAATCGGGGCCAAGTCGGACGAAGTCGACGGCATCGTCCGCGACGAGGCCGTGGCCGCGACTGATGAGTTCGAGGCCCAGTTCGCTCTTGCCGAGCCCGGAGTCGCCGGTGAGCAGCACGCCCATCCCGAGGATGTCGAGGAACACGCCGTGCAGCGTCGCGCGCGGCGCGAGGATGCGCGACATGTAGAGCCGCAGGCTGTCGATCACCGCGGCGGCCGACATCGGCGTCGTGAACAGCGGCGTGGACGAGCGCGTGCAGCGCAGCACGAGTTCGGGCGGCGCCGCAGCGCCGCCGGCGACGACGAGGAACGGTGGCTCGAGGGCGATCAGCTCGGCCATGTGGCGCGAACGGTCTTCGTCGGTCTGCCGCTGGTAGTAGTCGATTTCGGCTTCGCCGAGCACCTGGATCCGGTTCGGGTGGATCAGATTCAGGTGGCCGACGAGGTCGGCGCTCGACGTTGCGTTGGCGACGGTGTCGGCCGAAAAACCGCGCTCCCAGCCTTCATGCCCCGTCAGCCAGCTCAGCTTCAGCGTGGCCGCGTTGTCGTCGAAGATGCTCTGGGCGTTGATGCTGGACGTATCCATGACTCTCGTCACTCCAATGGGCCGGTGTGCAGGCGCGCGGCGACGGACGTCGCCATGCCGGGCGGCCCTGGACGACGGCGTATGCCGCCTCGTACCGGAAAAATTCCGCCCGGATCAACTCAAGGTTGCCACTGAGTGAGCAGGCGATGCAACTCGGCGATATCCGTTTCGTTGTGCAGACGCTCGCGCGCGTCGCGATCGGACAGCAGTTGCGCGATTTCCGACAGGATCTCGAGGTGCTGCTGGGTGGCTTGCTCGGGGACGAGCAGGAAAATCAGGAGACCGACGGGCTGGCCGTCGGGCGCTTCGAACGGGATCGCGTCGGCCAGCCGCACGAACGCGGCGAGCGGGTGCTTGAGCCCCTTGATGCGCCCGTGCGGAATCGCGACGCCTTCGCCGAGCCCGGTCGAACCGAGGCGCTCGCGCGCGAACAGGTTATCCGTGACGGTGCTGCGGGCGATGCCGTTCTGATTCTCGAAGATCAACCCGGCTTGTTCGAAGACGCGTTTCTTGCTGGTGACGGAGAGGTCGATGACGACGTTCTCTATGGGCAGGATTTTGGCTAGGCGATTCATGTTGGCAGGCGATTGGGCGGCCTGGGGTCTCCTTGCGGCGGCAGACTGATTTTCCATGTTCGGCGATATCAAGGCGTTCGGCATCGGAAACCTGCAAGGCAGCTACCGCACCCAACGCCCCCCGGCGATAACCGGAACATTATAGAGCACAGCCGCGTGCGTGGCGCGGCATGGACGGACCGGTCGCACCACTGCCGCTCGGACACAAAAAAAACGCCCGGCGAACCGGGCGGCGTGTGTATTGCGGTGAACGTTATTGCGGCGGCAGTTCGATCTGGTCGATCGACGGCTGCAGCTTGATCGGGTCGTGCGCATGGGTCTGCAGACGCTCCATGTGCTTGACGACCTGGCGATCCAGCTTGTCGATCAGCAGATCGATCGCAGCGTACAGGTTGCCGTTCGCGCTTTCGACGAAGATGTCCTTGCCCTTCAGATGCAGATTGATTTCCGCGCGCTGCTGCTTGTCCTTTTCCTTGTGATTGTCGACCGAGAGGATCACAGTGCCATCGATTACCTGATCGCTATGCCGTAGCACCCGGTCCAGCTTGGTGATCACGTATTCGCGAATTGCAGGCGTGACTTCGAGATGATGTCCACTGATCTTCAGGTTCATAGTGCTTCTCCAAGCGAGTGACCACCCGGCCGCATCGAGGCGGCGCTCCGGTCGACTTGCCCCTGCCGCAGGTAGCGGCACATTCGCGGACAAGTCGCCCGGCCTGTTCCCCGTGTGCGCGGTGGCCGGAACACGCCTGCCGCCGGGCAGGCAGCAGGCTTAAAGAGACTTGCGCAGATTCACTGCCGGGATTTTGAGGGCTTCGCGATACTTGGCAACCGTGCGGCGCGCGACCACGAATCCCTGTTCTGCCAGCAGCTCGGCAATGCGGCTGTCCGAAAGTGGCGATTTTGGGTCTTCAGCTCCTATCAGTTGCTTGATCAGGGCTCGGATGGCGGTCGACGATGCGGCGCCTCCGGTGTCGGTCGAAACGTGTGATCCGAAGAAGTACTTAAATTCAAGCGTCCCGAACGGGGTCAGCATGTACTTGCCAGTTGTCACACGGCTGACAGTCGACTCGTGTAGGCCCAGCGTATCAGCTATTTCCCGCAAAACCAAGGGGCGCATGGCAATTTCACCGTGCGCAAAGAAATTCTTCTGACGTTCGACAATAGCCTGCGCGACACGCAGGATCGTGTCGAATCGCTGCTGGATGTTCTTGATCAGCCAGCGTGCTTCCTGGAGCTGCTGTTTCAACGATCCGGCCGACGGGTCGCCACGACTGTTGCGCAGGATGTTCGCGTACAGGTTGTTGATTCGCAGGCGCGGCATCACTTCCGGATTGAGTTCCGCGAGCCAGCCCTGGCCGGCCTTCTTCACGATGATGTCGGGCACGACGTAGTCGGCCTCGGCCTTGCCGTACGCGGCGCCGGGGAACGGCTCCAGCGAACGGATCAGGGCGTGCGCGTCGCGCAGCGCGTCGTCGCTCGCCTTCAGGTGTTTGCGCAGCCGCGTGAAGTCGCGGGCGGCGAGCAGTTCGAGATGCTGCGACACGATCTCGAGCGCGAGCGTGCGTGTCGGGGACGGATCGAGGCGCAGCAACTGCAGCTTCAGGCATTCGGACGCCGAGCGGGCCCCGACCCCGGCCGGGTCGAAACTGTGCAGCAGCGCGAGCGCCGCATTCAGTTCGTCGCAGTCGATTTCCAGTTCCGGCGGCAGGTCGGCGAGCACTTCGTCGAGGGAGGCGGTCAGGTAGCCGTCGTCGTCGAGCGATTCGATCAGGAACATCACGAGCGCGCGATCGCGCGGGCTGGCCTGCGTGACGCGCAATTGCGCGGACAGGTGGTCGCGCAACGACGTCGCGGCTTCCTGCACCTGCAGCGGCGGGAGGTCGTCGTCGTCCGATGCGCCGCTCGAACGGCCGAACTCGTCGAGATTCCACTGCGGGCCGTCGCCGGCGTCGCCCGATGCGTAGCTGTCGTATTCGTCGGCGGCGGCCGGTTCGTCGCGCTCGGCGCGATCGCTCGACTGGCTGCTGCCGTTCGCGGCGCCCGACTCGGTATTCTGGCTGGGAGGCGTCTGCGCGATCAGCGATCCGTCCGCCGCGACGCGCAGCGGGCTCGCGATCCATTCGTCATCGTTCTCGAGCAGCGGATTCTGCGCGACGGCCATCGCGACTTCCTGCTGCAGTTCGAGCGTCGACAACTGCAGCAGCCGGATCGACTGCTGCAGTTGCGGTGTCAGTGCCAGGTGTTGCGACAGGCGGAGTTGAAGGCTGGCTTTCATGGCAGAGAGGGAGTCATACCGGCAGTTTGCCACGACCCAGGTGCCTTGAGCCATCCGCGATTACGCGCGGCGCGGCGCACGGCCGCAGGCGGGAGCCGCCGGACGCCGGAGGGGGCGGCCAGCCGCGGGGAAGGTTACATGCGAAAGTGTTCGCCG
Source organism: Burkholderia sp. Bp9004 (assembly GCF_003858025.1). Classification (NCBI taxonomy): domain Bacteria; kingdom Pseudomonadati; phylum Pseudomonadota; class Betaproteobacteria; order Burkholderiales; family Burkholderiaceae; genus Burkholderia; species Burkholderia sp. Bp9004. Next base: position 207,615 of record NZ_QTQD01000008.1, read on the forward strand.
AGGTACACGCGGCGCACGCTTTCGTTTTCGATGATTTCGCTCGGCGCGCCGGCGGCGAGCACCGAACCGTCGCTGATGATGTATGCGTGGTCGCAGATGCCGAGCGTTTCGCGGACGTTGTGATCGGTAATCAACACGCCGATGTTACGCTGTTTCAGGAACTTGACGATCTTCTGGATCTCGAGCACTGCGATCGGGTCGACGCCGGCGAACGGTTCGTCTAGCAGGATGAAGTTCGGGTTGGTCGCCAGCGCGCGCGCGATTTCGACGCGACGGCGTTCGCCGCCCGACAGCGACAGCGCCGGGTTCTCGCGCAGGTGGCCGATCTGCAGCTCGTCGAGCAGCGCCTCGGTGCGCGCCGCGATCGCGTCCTTCGACAGCCGCTTGCCGTCGTCGCCGTGCTGCAGTTCGAGCACCGCGCGGATGTTTTCCTCGACGGTCAGCTTGCGGAACACCGACGCTTCCTGCGGCAGGTACGACAGGCCGAGCGACGCACGCTTGTGGATCGGCAGCAGGCTGATCGAGCTGCCGTTCAGCGAAATCTCGCCCGCGTCGAGCGGCACGAGGCCGACGATCATGTAGAACGACGTCGTCTTGCCGGCGCCGTTCGGGCCGAGCAGGCCGACGACTTCGCCGCTCTTCACGTCGAGCGACACGTCCTTGACGACCGTGCGCGAGCCGTAGCGTTTCTTCAGGTTGCGGACGACGAGCGAGCTCGTCGTGCCGGCTGGCTGGCGGTTCGAAAGCGCGTTCATTGGCCCGGCGCTCCCTGGATCGTGGTCGACGGCGACAACTTCGCCGGCGCGCCGTTCAGCTGCCCGGGGCCACCGTTCTTCGGCGACAGCATCGCGCGCACGCGGCCGTTCGGGTTGCCCGGCGCCGCGACGTCCTTGCCGCCCTTCGCGGTGTAGAAGTCGCGCTGGCCGTCGTACGTGATCACGCTGCCGTGCACGGTGTCGGCGATCGTCGACGTGCCCTGCAGGCGGCGCACGGTCGCGGCGGTGGTCAGCGTCGTCAGGTCCTGCTTGCCGTCGTAGTCGATGCGCTCGGCGTCGCCGTCGATGTATTCGTCGAGACCTTCGCGTTTCTGACGGAACGTCGCGTGCTTCTTGCCGCTGCCGAACGACGTCGCGTACTGATAGCCTTCGGGATCCTGGCGCACTTCGACGCGGTCGCCCTTGATGATGATCGTGCCTTTCGTGATCACGACGTTGCCGGTCGCGACCGTCACCTGCTTCAGGTCGTCATAGGTCAGGTTGTCCGCCTCGACGTTGATCGGCTTGTTCTGGTCGGCCTTCTCGGCATGGGCGAGCGGCGCCAGCCCGACGAGCGGGAGCGCCACGAGCGTCGCGGCGAGCGCGGCGCGGACGGCGCGCGCAGCGCCGCCGGAATTCTGTCGAGGGAACGGTTCGTTCATGCAGTCACGTGAGGGATGCGTCACCTGGATTGACCTTTCGAGCCGCCGGACGTGTCCGCCGCGGCGATCGTGCCGCGCACGTTGCCGTAAAGCTCGATGACCCGGGTGACGTTGTTGTACTTCATGCCGTCGGTCGCGTTGACGAGCGACAGGCCGCGCTGAAGTTTAACCGGCTTTTCGGTCTGGATCACATCGTCATTGACGAAGATCCGGAAATGCTGGGAATCGGCCTGCATCTGCGGGTCGCCGCCGCCGGCCACGCGCAGGATGCGCGCGTCGTCGTACAAGTCGACGATCGACACGTCGCCGTTGACGGTGCCGCGCTTCGCGGTGGTCGTCACGACCGGCTTGCCGGGCTGGAATGCGCGCATGGCCGGATCGGTCAGGTCGCTGTTTTCGGTGTCTTCGTAATGAATCAGCTTCGCGGCCGTCAGACGGTACTGCGTCGTGCCCGTCTGGTCGAGCTCGGTGACCGAGAAGTTGTCCGCGAAATAGTCGGGCGTGTGGCGCTTCGGCTGCACGGTGCCTTCGCCGGGCGGCGGCAGCGTCGCCTGCAGCAGCCACCACGTGATGCCCGCGAGCGCGGCGACCGCGACGAGCGGCAGCAGCTGGGTCCAGCGGAAATGCGTGTTCATCCGTCAGGCTCCGCAGGCAGCGGCGAGCAGCGCGTCGTAGCGGCGCTGCGCGCGCAGGATCGCGTCGCAGACTTCGCGCACCGCGCCGTGGCCGCCGCGGGCCTCGGCCACCCAGTGCGCGCGGGCGATCACCTCGGGGTGCGCGTTGGCCGGTGCCGTCGCGAAGCCGCAGCGCAGCATCACCGGCAGGTCGGGCCAGTCGTCGCCCATATAGCCGCAAGCGTCGGCGGTGATGCCGAGCGATGCGATCAGGTCGCCGAACACGGCGAGCTTGTTCTCGACGCCCTGGAACAGATGCGCGATCTTCATTTCCTTCGCGCGGGCCGCGACGATGTCCGAGCGGCGCCCGGTGATGATCGCGGTTGCGATGCCGGCCTCGCCGAGCAGCTTCACGCCGTGGCCGTCGAGCGAATTGAACGACTTCATCGCGTCGCCTGCCGCGGTAAACAACAGGCCGCCGTCGGTCAGCACGCCGTCGACGTCGAAAACCATCAGCTTCACGCGGCTCGCGCGTTCGGCCGCAGTCAGCGCTGCACTCATCAGATCACCTTCTTCGAAAACAGGTCGTGCATGTTCAGCGCGCCGATCAGCGCACCGTCGGCATCGACCACCAGCATCTGGTTGATCCGGTGGCGCTCCATCAGTTCCACGGCCTCGACCGCGAGATTGTCGGGGCCGATCGTGCGCGGTTCGCGCGTCATCACGTCGACGATCGGCAGCGTGCGGAAATCACCGTCGCGCGCCAGCACGCGGCGCAGGTCGCCGTCGGTGAAGATGCCGGCCACGCGGCCGTCGGTGTCGACCACGGCGGTCATGCCCAGGCGCTTCGCGGTGATCTGGAACAGTGCGTCCGACAGCGTCGCGTCGAGCCCGACGCGCGGAATGTCGTCGCCCGAGCGCATCACGTCGCGCACGTGGGTGAGCAGGCGCCGGCCGAGCGCGCCGCCCGGATGCGAGCGCGCGAAATCCTCGGAGCCGAAGCCGCGCGCGTCGAGCACCGCGACGGCAAGCGCGTCGCCGAGCGCGAGCGCGGCGGTCGTGCTCGCGGTGGGGGCGAGGTTCAGCGGGCAGGCTTCCTTCGAGACCGCGGCGTTCAGGTTCACGTCGGCGAGCGTGCCGAGGCTCGATTCCGCACGGCCCGTGATCGCGATCAGCTTCGCGCCGATCCGCTTCACGAGCGGCAGGATCGCGACGAGTTCTTCCGACTCGCCGGAATAGGAGATGCCGATGAAGACGTCGTCCGACGTGACCATGCCGAGGTCGCCGTGGCTGGCCTCGGCCGGGTGGACGAAGAAGGCCGGCGTGCCGGTGCTCGCCAGCGTGGCCGCGATCTTGCGGGCGATATGCCCGGATTTGCCGATGCCGGATACGACGACGCGGCCGCGGCAGCCGAGCAGCAGCGCGACGGCCTGGACGAAGTCGCCGTCGAGCTGGTCGCGCAGCGCGCGCACGGCGTCCGCCTCGATGTCGAGCACGTCGCGGGCGAGCGCGAGCGCCCGATCATCATTGATTTTCGCTATCATGCGCGGAGTATAGCAAAGGCGTTTGTTCGCCGCGCCGCGCCTTCGGACTCGTCCGATGTCGCTTGCCCACCGCCACCACCCGCGCCCGCATTGCCGTGGCCCCGACGAACGAGGACGCTTCGCCCGTGATTTCCCCGCTCGAAATGACCCTGCTGCTGCTGCTGGCCTCGGTGGTGGGCGTCGTCGTATTTCGCTCGCTGAACCTGCCGCCGATGCTCGGCTACCTGACCGTCGGCATCCTGGTCGGGCCGCACGCGTTCGGCGTCGCCGCGGATCTGGAGCGGGCCGAGCATCTCGCGGAATTCGGCGTGGTGTTCCTGATGTTCTCGATCGGTCTCGAATTCTCGCTCGCGAAGCTGCGGGCGATGCAGCGGCTCGTGTTCGGGCTGGGCCTCCTGCAAGTGGTCGCGACGCTCGTGCTCGCGCTGGCGCTCGGCCTGCTGTTCGAGCGCTGGGTGCACATCACGTGGCAGGGCTGCATCGCGCTCGGCGGCGCGCTCGCGATGTCGTCGACGGCGATCGTGTCGAAGATGCTCGCCGAGCGGCTCGAGATCGAGACCGCGCACGGCCGCAACATCTTCGGCGTGCTGCTGTTCCAGGATCTGGCCGTGGTGCCGCTGCTGATCGTGATCGCCGCGTTCGGCGCCGAGTCGTCGAAGGATCTCGCGCTCACGCTCGGCTTCGCGGCGGTCAAGATCGTGATCGCGCTGACGCTGCTGCTGGTCATCGGGCAGCGTTTCATGACGCGCTGGCTGAACGTCGTCGCGCGGCGCCGCTCGCAGGAGCTGTTCGTGCTGAACCTGCTGCTCGTCACGCTCGGCGCCGCGTTCATCACCGACCGCTTTGGCCTGTCGCTCGCGCTCGGCGCGTTCATCGCGGGGATGCTGATCTCCGAGACGCCGTTCCGCCATCAGGTGGAGGAGGACATCAAGCCGTTCCGCGACGTGCTGCTCGGCCTGTTCTTCGTGACGACGGGGATGCTGCTCGATCCGCGCGTGATCTGGGAGCATCCGGTGCTCGTGTTCGGCTTCTTCGTCGGGCAGATCCTGTTCAAGGCGACGACGATCGCCGGACTTGCGCGGTTGTTCGGCGCGACGCCGGGCGTCGCGATGCGCACCGGCATCGGCCTCGCGCAGGCCGGCGAATTCGGCTTCGTGCTGCTGAACCTGATCCTCGACCGCCATCTCGTCGATTCGACGCTGCTGCAGGCGATCCTCGCGTCGATGCTGCTGTCGATGCTCGCCGCGCCGTTCCTGATCCAGAACGCCGACCGGATCGTGATGCGGCTGTCGTCGACGGAATGGATGCAGCAGTCGCTGCAGATGACGCGGATCGCGACGCAAAGCCTCAAGCAGCGCGGCCACGTGATCATCTGCGGCTACGGCCGCGCGGGGCAGAACCTGGCGCGCATGCTCGAGCAGGAAGGCATTCCATACGTCGCGCTCGACCTCGACCCCGATCGCGTGAGCGCGGCCGCGACGGCCGGCGAATCGGTCGTGTTCGGCGACGCGGCGCGTCGCGAGTCGCTGCTCGCGGCCGGTATCCATCGCGCGGCGGCCGTCGCGATCACGTATGCGAACACGCCGTCCGCGCTGCGCGTGCTGCATCACGTGCACGAACTCGAGCCGACGCTGCCGGCGATCGTGCGCACGGTCGACGACGCCGATCTCGAGAAGCTGCTCGCGGCCGGCGCGACCGAGGTGATTCCGGAGATCGTCGAGGGCAGCCTGATGCTCGCGTCGCACACGCTGGTGCTGGTCGGCGTGCCGATGCGCAAGGTCGTGCGGCGCGTCGAGGAGATGCGCGACGAGCGCTACAGCCTGCTGCGCGGCTATTTCCGCGGCGCGGACGATGCGGACGACGACGATCACGAGCAGGTGCGGCTACAATCGGTGCCGGTCGACGCGCGCGCGGATGCGGTCGGGCGCTCGCTGGAGGAACTCGGGCTGTATGCGCTCGGGCTGGAAGTCACGGCGATCCGCCGGCACGGCATCCGCGGCGTCGAACCCGATCCGCAGACCAAGCTGCGCGCGAGCGACATCGTCGTGCTGCGCGGGCTGCCCGAGGCGCTCGCGCTCGCGGAGGAGCGGCTGTCGCGGCATCGGCGCGAACCGCCGGCCGCAGTCGCGTGAGTCGCGATTCGATAACCTGACCCGTATTTACTCGAAACGGTGCCCGATCTTCGCGCACCGTTTTTTTCGGAGAGTTTCATGCCGCATTCGTCGTCGGGCGCACCGCTCGATCCGGTCGCCTTCATCCACAGCCAGATCCGCACCGTGCCCGACTGGCCGCAGCCGGGCGTGATGTTCCGTGACATCACGACGCTGCTGCAGAGCCCGAAGGCGCTGCGCATCCTCGTCGACCTGTTCGTCGAACGCTATGTCGATGCGAAGCTCGACTATGTCGCGGGGCTCGACGCGCGCGGCTTCATCATCGCGCCGATCGTCGCGTACGAGTTGAGCGTCGGCTTCGTGCCGATCCGCAAGGTCGGCAAGCTGCCGTACAAGACGTGCTCGGAGTCGTACGACCTCGAATACGGCAGCGCGACCGTCGAGATCCACGAAGACGCGTGCCGCGCCGGCGACCGCGTGATCATCATGGACGACCTGATCGCGACCGGCGGCACGATGATGGCGGGGCGCAACCTGCTGCAGCGGCTCGGCGCGGTCGTCGTCGAAGGTGCGGCGATCATCGATCTGCCCGATCTCGGCGGCTCGACGCTGCTGCGCAACGCGGGGCTGCCCGTCTATACCGTCACCGAATTCGCCGGCCACTGAACCACTGGACGCCGGCCCACGCCGCGAGGTCACGATGCCCAACTTCATGCTGTTTCTCGCCACGTCGATCGCGATCACGTTCGCGCCGGGTCCCGACAACCTGCAGGTGCTCGCGCGCGGCATCTCGCAGGGCCGAGCGGCCGGCTTCGTCGCCGCGCTCGGCTTCACGGCCGGGATCCTGTTCCATACGACGCTCGCGGCGCTCGGCGTCGCGGCCGTGCTGCGCTCGTCGCCGGTCGCGTTCCAGACACTGAAGCTCGCGGGCGCCGCGTACCTCGTGTGGATCGGCATCAAGGCGTTGCGCAGCCAGGGGCTCGCGAACGCGCACGCGCGTCCGCCGCAGCCGCTTGGCGCGATCTTCCGGCAGAGCGTGATCGGTAACCTGATGAACCCGAAGGTCACGCTGTTCTTCGTCGTGTTCCTGCCGCAGTTCGTCGATCCGCATGGCGTGCAGGGCGTGACGCTGCAGATGTTCGAGCTCGGGGCGCTGTTCATGCTGCAGACGGCCGTGGTGTTCTCGCTGTTCGGCGTCGGCGCGGGCGCGATCGGCACATGGCTGAAGCGCCGCCCGAAGGCCGGCGTGTGGCTCGACCGGATCGCCGGCGCGACGTTCATTGCGATCGGCATTCGCGTCGCGCTGAAGGACTGAGCCCGATGACGTTTCCGTGCATCGCGGCCGCGCGCCGCTTCGATCCGGCCGCGCACCTGCGTTTCGAGATCGCCGGCGAGCAGGTCGGCTGGGTGCGTCGCCAGGACGTCGCCAAGCTCGCCCGCTGGCCCGACGTGTTCGAGCTGACCGACACGCGCGTCGTGCTGTCGGCGCGTTATGACACGGTCGACGCGCGCAGCATGGCGCTCGCGAGCGCGATCGGTGCGCTGGCGGCCGAGGGCGCGATTCCGGGCTGGCGCGACGAGATCTACGCGATCCGCAACCGCTTCGACGATCCACCGCTCGCGTATATCGAACGCGCCGCGTCGCGCTTCTTCGGCACGCAGACGTATGCAGTGCACCTGAACGGCATCGTAGAATATGCGGTTGCGCCGGGTGAGCCGGCCGTGCCGCGGATGTGGCTCGGCCGCCGCAGCGCGACCAAGGCAACCGATCCCGGCATGCTCGACAACGTCGTCGCGGGCGGCATCGGCTGGGGCCTGGGCGTTCACGAGACGCTCACGAAGGAATGCTGGGAAGAGGCCGGCATGCCGGCCGAACTGGCGGCGCGCGCGATCGCGGGCCGGGCGGTGCAGGTGCTGTGCTCGCTGCCGGAAGGCACGCAGTCCGAACTGATCTTCGTGTACGACCTGCCGCTGCCGCGCGACTTCGCGCCGCACAACCAGGATGGCGAAGTGGCCGAGCACCTGCTGGCCGGTGTATCCGAGGTGATCGGCTGGCTGCGCGAAGGCCGCGCGACGATGGATGCGAGCCTCGCGATGCTCGACACGCTGCTGCGCCATCGCTGGCTCGCGGCGGCCGACGCGGCGGGCATCGACGCGCTGTTCGCGCCGGCCGCGTAACGCGCAGCACGCCGGCCCGGGCGCGGCCGAACGAATGGCCTATTTGACGAACACCGAAACGAAGGGAGTAGCGGTCATGTCGACCGATCACAGCTTTATCTTGAAACTGTCGTGCCCCGACCGGCACGGCATCGTCCACGCAGTCTCGGGCTTCCTGTTCGAACGCGCCAACAACATCCTCGATTCGGCGCAGTTCGGCGACAGCCGCACCGGCGAGTTCTTCATGCGCGTGCACTTCGTGCAGGACGGCGGGGGCGCGGATGCCGCGTCGGCGCTCGACACGCTTCGCAACGAATTCGCGCCGCTCGCCGAGCAGTTCGCGATGCGCTGGGAGATGCACGACGCGGCCGTGAAACCGCGCGTCGTGATCATGGTGTCGAAGATCGGCCACTGCCTGAACGACCTGCTGTTCCGCTACCGCACGGGCCAGCTGCCGATCGAGATCCCGGCGATCGTGTCGAACCACAAGGAGTTCTACCAGCTCGCCGCGAGCTACAACATTCCGTTCCATCACTTCCCGCTCGTCGGCGGTTCGTCCGATGCGGCGAAAGCCGCGCAGGAAGCGCGTGTGCTTGAAGTGATCGACGAACACCAGGCGGATCTCGTCGTGCTCGCGCGCTACATGCAGATCCTGTCGCCGAACATGTGCCAGCAGCTCGCCGGCCGGGCGATCAACATCCACCATTCGTTCCTGCCGAGCTTCAAGGGTGCGAAACCGTACTACCAGGCGTTCGACCGCGGCGTGAAGCTGATCGGCGCGACCGCGCACTACGTGACGACCGATCTCGACGAAGGCCCGATCATCGAGCAGGAAGTCGAGCGCGTCGACCACAGCATGACGCCCGACCAGCTCACCGCGATCGGCCGCGACGTCGAGTGCGTGACGCTCGCGCGCGCCGTGAAGTGGCACGTCGAGCACCGGGTCGTGCTGAACGGCACGAAGACGGTCGTGTTCCGCTGATCGGCGGTGCGGGGCGGCCATTGGCCGGCCGCTGGCCCGGATGCAAAAACGCCGCACCCTTGACGGGGCGCGGCGTTTTTTTATCGCGCGACGCGCGTGACGCGCCGGGCAGCGTTGCGTCAGATCAGCCGCAGCATGTACAGCTCGCGCTTCAGGTATGCATAGAAGATCGGTGCGGCGATCACGCCCGGCAGCCCGAACGCGGCTTCCATGATCAGCATCGCGAGCAGCAGTTCCCACGCGCGCGACTCGATCTGGCCGCCGATGATCTTCGCGTTCAGGAAATATTCAAACTTGTGGATCACGACGAGGAACGCGAGCGACGCGATCGCGGTGCCCATGCTGACCGACAGCGACACCGCGACGATCAGCGTGTTGGAGATCAGGTTGCCGATCACCGGCAGCAGCCCGACGATGAACGTGACGAGCACGAGCGTCTTCGACAGCGGCAGCCGCTGGTGGAAGATCGGCAGCGCGACGAGCAGGTAGATCGCCGTGAATGCCGCGTTGATCGCCGAGATCTTGATCTGCGCGAACACGATCCGGCGGAACGACTCGGCGAAGCGCGACACGCGCGTGACGAGCGCGGTCGACAGCGGCCGGCGCACCTTGCCGTGCTCGACGCCGATCGCGATCATCGCGCCGATGATCATCCCGAACAGCACGTGGCCGAAGCCGCGCGCGACGCTCTTGCCGCCTTGCTGGAGCTGATCCATGTGCGAGTGCATCAGCAGCGCCGCCTTGGTCTTCATCTGTTCGACGTCGACGGGCAGCAGGTTCGCGATCCAGGCCGGCGTGCGGGCGCGGGTCTGCTCGACGATCTGCATCAGCTGGTCGAGCAGGCTCTGCAGGTTCGGCACCGTGTGCTCGAAGTGCTCGATGATGCCGATCGTCAGGCCGGTGAGCCCGCCGACGATCGCGGTCGACAGCAGCACGACGGCGACCCAGCGGGCGCGCATGCTCGTCGTGTGGCGTTCGATGACCGGCGCGATCGTGTGGATCAGCTGATAGACCAGCAGGCCGGCCAGCAGCCCGCCCAGCAGCTTGAGCTCGATGACGAGCACCATCGCGACGAGGGCGAACAGATAGCTGCCGATCTCGATCGCCGACAGCTTCGGCAGGCTGAAGTCGCTCGTCAGCCGCACGCTGCGCAGGTGCGGCTCGCGGCTCTGGGCGTCGCGCGACTCTTGTTGCTTCTCCATCGTGGATTCCTGTCGTTCGTGTGTCATGCCGCGCGGTGGGCGGCAGGACGGCGGTCGCCCGGCGCCGCACCGGATTGGTGCGGATGGCGAACCTTACGACCGTAAAGTATAGCTGCCATTATGGTCCGCCACGGGGCTGTTTGGCTCGTGGTGTAAACGCAGAGGGGAAAACCGCGGAAGGGAAAACGATGACGCCGGCGCCGCCGCGGGCACCGGGCGCGCGCGGCCGGCAGCCGCGCGCGGGAACGGCAATTGTCAGCCGGCCGCCGCCTTGCGGGTCGGACGCTTGAGCAGCGGCGCGAGGTACTTGCCGGTGAAGCTCGCCTTCGTCTTCGCGACCTGCTCGGGCGTGCCCTGCGCGATGATCTGGCCGCCGCCGGCGCCGCCTTCGGGGCCGAGGTCGATCACCCAGTCGGCCGTCTTGATCACGTCGAGGTTGTGCTCGATGATCACGACCGTGTTGCCCTGGTCGCGCAGCCGGTGGATCACCTCGAGCAGCAGCGCGATGTCGTGGAAATGCAGGCCGGTGGTCGGCTCGTCGAGGATGTACAGCGTGCGGCCCGTGTCGCGCTTCGACAGCTCCAGCGACAGCTTCACGCGCTGCGCCTCGCCGCCCGACAGCGTCGTGGCCGACTGGCCGAGGCGGATGTAGCCCAGGCCGACGTCGAGCAGCGTCTTCAGCTTGCGGGCGATGACCGGCACCGCGCTGAAGAATTCGTACGCGTGCTCGACCGTCATGTCGAGTACTTCGCTGATGTTCTTGCCCTTGTACTGCACTTCGAGCGTTTCGCGGTTGTAGCGCTTGCCGTGGCACACGTCGCACGGCACGTAGACGTCCGGCAGGAAGTGCATCTCGACCTTCAGCACGCCGTCGCCCTGGCACGACTCGCAGCGGCCACCCTTCACGTTGAACGAGAAGCGGCCCGGATCGTAGCCGCGCTCCTTCGCGGTCGGCACGCCCGAGAACAGCTCGCGGATCGGCGTGAACAGGCCCGTGTAGGTGGCCGGGTTCGAGCGCGGCGTGCGGCCGATCGGCGACTGGTCGACGTTGATCACCTTGTCGAAGTGCTCGAGGCCTTCGATCGCCTCGTGCGGCGCCGGCTCGGCCGACGAGCCGTACAGGTGGCGCGCGACCGCGTGGTACAGCGTGTCGTTGATCAGCGTCGACTTGCCGGAACCCGACACGCCGGTGATGCAGGTCAACAGGCCGACCGGCAGCTCGAGATCGACGTGCTTCAGGTTGTTGCCGTGCGCGTCGACGATGCGCAGCATCCGCTCCGGATCGGGCGCGATCCGCTCGTCCGGATACTCGATCGTGCGCTTGCCGACGAGATACTGGCCCGTCAGCGACTGCGGGTTCGACTGCACCTGCTTCGGCGTGCCTTCGGCGACCACCACGCCGCCGTGCTCGCCCGCGCCGGGGCCCATGTCGACGACGTAGTCGGCCGTGCGGATCATGTCCTCGTCGTGCTCGACGACGATCACCGAGTTGCCGAGGTCGCGCAGGTGCTTGAGCGTCGAGATCAGGCGGTCGTTGTCGCGCTGGTGCAGGCCGATCGACGGCTCGTCGAGCACGTACATCACGCCCGTCAGGCCCGAGCCGATCTGCGACGCGAGGCGGATGCGCTGCGCCTCGCCGCCGGACAGCGTCTCGGCGCTGCGCTCGAGCGACAGGTAGTCGAGGCCGACGTTGTTCAGGAAGGTCAGGCGGGCGACGATTTCCTTGATCACCTTGTCGGCGATCTCGCGCTTCGCGCCGTCGAGCGACAGGCCGTCGAAATAACCGAGCGCGTCGCGCAGCGGCCAGCCGCTGATTTCATAGATGCCGCGCGCGTAGTCGCCGGTGCCGACCCGCACGTGGCGCGCCTCGCGGCGCAGCCGCGTGCCGTCGCACGACGGGCATGGCTGGTTGTTCTGGTATTTCGCGAGTTCTTCGCGCACCGCGACCGAATCGGTTTCGCGGTAGCGGCGCTCGAGGTTCGGGATGATCCCTTCGAACACGTGCTCGCGGATCGTCGTGCGGCCGCGTTCATTGATGTACGAGAACGGGATCGTCTGCTTGCCCGAGCCGAACAGCAGCACCTTGCGGATCTTCTCCGGCAGGTCCTCGAAAGCGGCGTCGATGTCGAATTCGTAGAACGCCGCCAGGCTCTGCAGCATCTGGAAGTAGAACTGGTTGCGGCGGTCCCAGCCCTTCACGGCGCCCGCGGCGAGCGACAGCGACGGGTGCGCGACGACCCGCTTCGGATCGAAGAACGTGATCTGGCCGAGGCCGTCGCATTCCGGGCACGCGCCCATCGGGTTGTTGAACGAGAACAGGCGCGGCTCGAGCTCCTGAAGCGAGTACGAGCAGATCGGGCAGGCGAACTTCGAGCTGAACAGGTGTTCGCGGTCGGTGTCCATTTCCAGCGCGATCGCGCGGCCGTCGGCGAGGCGCAGCGCGGTCTCGAACGATTCCGCGAGGCGCTGCTTCATGTCCGGGCGCACCTTCAGGCGGTCGACGACGACGTCGATCGTGTGCTTGTCGTTCTTCTTGAGCTTCGGCAGCGACTCGACCTCGTAGATCTTCGCGACGCCTTCGTTCGCGGTGCCGCCGCCCGAGCGCACGCGAAAGCGCACGAAGCCCTGCGCCTGCATCTCCTCGAATAGCTCGACGTGCTCGCCCTTGCGGTTCGCGACCACGGGCGCGAGGATCATCAGCTTGGTTTCCTCGGGCAGCGCGAGCGCCGCGTCGACCATCTGCGACACGCTCTGCGCCTCGAGCGGGATGTCGTGGTCGGGGCAATACGGCGTGCCGACACGTGCGAACAAAAGTCGCAGGTAGTCGTGGATCTCGGTGACCGTGCCGACGGTCGAACGCGGGTTGTGGGACGTCGCCTTCTGCTCGATCGAGATCGCGGGCGACAGGCCCTCGATCAGGTCGACGTCGGGTTTCTCCATCAGTTGCAGGAACTGGCGGGCGTACGCGGACAGGCTTTCGACGTAGCGGCGCTGGCCTTCGGCATAAAGGGTGTCGAACGCGAGCGACGACTTGCCCGACCCGGACAACCCGGTAATCACGACCAGCTTGTGGCGCGGCAGGTCGAGATTGACGTTTTTCAGGTTGTGGGTGCGTGCCCCACGGATACGGATCTGTTCCATGAACCTGGCGAAAATGGAGGGAACCAAACCTGCTACTATAACGGCTTTTCGAGGCCGTCGTTGGGGGTCCCCAGCCTTTGCAGCAGCTGGCAGCAAGGCGGTGTCCACGCCGGGGAAGCGGCCGCGCCGCACGGCTCGAGGCGGCCCGCAGGCAGCCTGCGTGACCTCCCGGAAAGCGGTCCCGGAAAGCGCCTGCCGGGCCGGTGGCCCTGATCTTCCGCCGCCCGCCGCCGGGCGGACATTCCGATCATTCGAAATTCATTCCCGATGTCCAATCCGTCCGCCACGTCTTCCCGCATGAGTGCGCCCGAACTGCGCGCGACCACGTCGCTCGCGGCGATCTTCGCGCTGCGCATGCTCGGCCTGTTCATGATCATGCCGGTGTTCTCGGTCTACGCGAAAACCATCCCGGGCGGCGACAACGTGCTGCTCGTCGGCATCGCGCTCGGGGCCTACGGCGTCACGCAGTCGCTGCTGTACATCTTCTACGGGTGGGCGTCGGACAAGTTCGGCCGCAAGCCCGTGATCGCCACCGGCCTCCTGATCTTCGCGCTCGGCAGCTTCGTCGCCGCGTTCGCGCACGACATCACGTGGATCATCGTCGGCCGCGTGATCCAGGGCATGGGCGCCGTGTCGTCCGCAGTGCTCGCGTTCATCGCCGACCTGACCTCCGAGCAGAACCGCACGAAGGCGATGGCGATGGTCGGCGGCTCGATCGGCGTGTCGTTCGCGGTCGCGATCGTCGGCGCGCCGATCGTGTTTCACTGGGTCGGGATGAGCGGGCTGTTCGCGATCGTCGGCGTGCTGTCGATCCTCGCGATCGGCGTCGTGGTGTGGATCGTGCCCGACGCGGCGAAGCCCGTGCACGTGCCGGCGCCGTTCGGCGAGGTGCTGCACAACGTCGAGCTGCTGCGCCTGAACTTCGGCGTGCTGGTGCTGCACGCGACGCAGACGGCGCTGTTCCTCGTCGTGCCGCGCCTGCTGGTCGACGGCGGGCTGCCGGTCGCCGCGCACTGGAAGGTCTACTTGCCGGTGATGGGGCTCGCGTTCGTGATGATGGTCCCGGCGATCATCGTCGCGGAAAAACGGGGCAAGATGAAACCGGTGCTGCTCGGCGGCATTCTGGCTATCCTGATCGGCCAATTGTTGCTCGGCAGCGCACCGCATACCATCCTGATTGTGGCGGCGATCCTGTTCGTGTACTTCCTGGGCTTCAACATCCTGGAAGCGTCGCAGCCGTCGCTCGTGTCGAAGCTCGCGCCCGGTTCGCGCAAGGGCGCGGCCACAGGGGTCTACAACACCACGCAATCGATCGGGCTCGCGCTCGGCGGCATCGTGGGCGGCTGGCTGCTGAAGCACGGCGGCGCGAACACCGTCTTCTATGCCTGCTCGGGGCTCGTGGCGGCGTGGCTTATAATCGCGGCCAGCATGAAAGCGCCGCCGCGCAAGGCCTGAACCCTCTTTTCGGGCAGGCACCGGCGACGCTCGCCGGCTTGCCCGGCGGGCCGCTCCGACGATATTCGCGGGCGGCCCGGCATCGAATTTACTGGAGAAACACATGGCATCCGTCAACAAGGTCATCCTCGTCGGCAATCTCGGCGCCGATCCTGAAGTCCGTTACCTGCCGAGCGGCGACGCGGTTGCGAACATCCGTCTCGCGACGACCGATCGCTACAAGGACAAGGCAAGCGGCGATTTCAAGGAAATGACCGAGTGGCACCGCGTCGCGTTTTTCGGCCGTCTCGCTGAAATCGTCAGCGAATACCTGAAGAAGGGTTCGTCGGTCTATATCGAAGGCCGTATCCGCACGCGCAAGTGGCAGGGCCAGGACGGCCAGGATCGCTATTCGACCGAAATCGTCGCCGACCAGATGCAAATGCTCGGCGGCCGCGGCGGTTCGGGCGGCGGCGGTGGCGGCGGTGACGAAGGCGGTTACGGCGGCGGCTACGGTGGTGGTGGCGGCGGTCGCGGCGGCGAACAGATGGAACGCGGCGGTGGCGGCGGCCGTGCCGGCGGTGCGCCGCGCGGCGGTGCAGGCGGCGGTCAGAGCCGTCCGAGCGCGCCGGCAGGCGGCGGTTTCGACGAGATGGACGACGATATTCCGTTCTGACGGAACGTCGGCATCCCGCACCGGAATGGGCCCGAATGTCCGAGTCAAGCCAATCGCTTGGCACGGACCTTCGGGTCTTTTTCCGTTTACGCCCCGCGCCCCGGAGACCGCCAGTGGCTGACGCGCTCCCCGACCTCATCGCCCCGCGGCTCGATGTGCTGTTCTGCGGGATCAACCCCGGCATGACCGCCGCCGCGACAGGGCATCACTTCGCGGGCAGGAACAACCGCTTCTGGCGCGTGCTGCATCTCGCGGGCTTCACGCCGGACGAAATCGCGCCGAGGGACGACCGGACGATCCTCGCGTACGGATGCGGGCTGACCGCGGTCGTACCGCGACCGACCGCGAGCGCCGATCAGCTGTCGCACGCGGAATTCGTCGCCGAGGCGGCCGTCCTTGAGCAGAAGATCGTGCATTACGCGCCGCGCTTCGTCGCGTTCCTGGGCAAGGCCGCGTACGCCGCGCTCTCCGGACGACGCGAGATCACGTGGGGCCGGCAAGCCGAGCACATGCAGCGCGCGACCGTCTGGATCCTGCCGAATCCGAGCGGCAGGAACCGCGCATTCGGCATCGACGACCTGGTCGACGCGTATCGCGAGCTACGAGAAGCGGCGCACGCCGTTTCGGGCCGCCGGCAGCAGGGAACGTCGGATGCCGCGCAATAAGCCCGCGTCGTGCTGGCCGGGCGCGCTGTTGCCGCGCGCGTTCTTCGATCGCGCGGCCACCGAAGTCGCACCGCAACTGCTGAACAAGATCCTGGCGGCAGCGGACGGCCGTGCCGGCCGGATCGTCGAAGTGGAGGCCTATGCGGGTGCGATCGACCCGGCCGCGCACACCTACCGCGGCAAAACGCCGCGCAATGCGACGATGTTCGGGCCGCCCGGGCATATGTACGTCTATTTCACCTATGGCATGCACTGGTGCTGCAACTGCGTGTGCGGTCCGCAAGGCGCCGGGACGGGCGTGCTGATCCGTGCGCTGGAGCCGCTGCACGGGCTCGAACGGATGCGTGCGGCCCGGCCGCCGCTGACGCGCGATCGCGATCTGTGCCGGGGGCCCGCGCGGCTGACCCAGGCACTCGGCATCGCCGGCGCGCAGGACGGGGTCGATCTGGTCGCCGCGCTTGAAGGTTTCGCGCTCGTGGATGACGGCATGGCGCCGCCCGCGAACCTGGCGGGCGGGCCGCGCGTCGGCATTCGCGTCGGCCAGGAGCTGCCCTGGCGATGGAGCGTGCCCGGCAACCGTCATGTGTCGGGACCGCTGCCGCGCATCTGACGTATGTCACGCGGCCGCCACGATTGACCGGCTAAGCTCGTCCTTTCGACGTTTCGATCGAAGGAGACACCATGCGGCGGGTCGTATTCAACCAGAAGGGCGGTGTGGGCAAGTCGACGATCGTCTGCAACCTGGCGGCGATCAGCGCGAGCGAAGGGCTGCGCACGCTCGTCATCGACCTCGACGCGCAGGCGAATTCCACGCGCTACCTGCTCGGCGACCGCGCGGCCGACGCGCATCCCGGCGTCGCCGAATTCTTCGAGACCGCGCTGACGTTCAACTTCCGGCCGGTCGACGTTGCCTCGTTCATCCATCCGACGCCGTTCGACGGGCTCGACGTGATGCCTGCGCATCCGGACCTCGACGCGCTGCACGGCAAGCTCGAATCGCGCTACAAGATTTACAAGCTGCGCGATGCGCTCAACGAGCTCGACTCCTACGATGCCGTCTACATCGACACGCCGCCCGCGCTGAATTTCTACACGCGCTCGGCGCTGATCGCGGTCGAGCGTTGCCTGATTCCGTTCGACTGCGACGACTTCTCGCGTCGGGCCCTGTACACGCTGCTCGAGAACGTGAAGGAAATCCAGCAGGACCACAACGCGGCGCTCGAGGTCGAAGGGATCGTCATCAACCAGTTCCAGCCGCGCGCGAGCCTGCCGCAGCGGCTGGTCGACGAACTCGTCGAGGAAGGCCTGCCGGTGCTGGCGTCGCGGCTGTCGGCGTCGGTGAAGATCCGCGAGTCGCATCAGCAGTCGACGCCGGTGATCCATCTCGAGCCGGCGCACAAGCTCGCGCAGGAGTTTCGGGCACTGCATCGCGAACTGGTCGGGTGAGGGTGTCGCCGCAGCTCCCTCCCGGCAATTCATATACGATCATTGAATTCGCCATTAATAATCCCGGAAACGATTTCAAAATAAATCTGGAAAAACGATTACATAATCATCTGTCCCGTTTTCAATGCGCGCCCTTTTTCTAATAACGGGAATAATGACGGGGTAAATGTTGCGGCCGGCTACCGCGGGTTATGCTGTAAAAAGGTAAAGGTCATTGTCGGGCAAGGCGTTGCGAGGTGACCCCATTATGAATAAGCACCGTTGTGAAGCGGTCACTTCGACATTTAAGGGTTTTCACCTAGTATTAATGCCACTTAATTGACAATTAATCCATCTAAAATGGCCATCCTCAACTCTTAACAATCAATCGTGCCTGAGGGTTGTGAATAAGGAAGCAGGCCCTCGATCTGACTTCCATTTTCTTTACGTCGTCTCTCGCATTGCCAACAGGAGCGTGCCCGATGTCCGTATTTGCCCCCGAAAAATTCGCCGCCGATTATCAGTCCGGAATCGCCGCGTGGTTCGCGATTGCCCGTCCGGCAATCAATGGTTTCGAGGCAGTCGTCGAACTCAACCTGCAAGCGGCCAAGACGGCGCTCCAGGAATACGAGGACATGCTGAAGAACGCGTTCAACGCGAGCAACCCGGCTGCAGGCTTCGCGCAGCAAGTCGCCGCACCGCAGGAAGCCGCCGGCAAGGCTGTCGCATACGGTCGCCATCTGTTCGATATTGCCGTGTCGACGCAGGCCGAGTGGGCGAAGGTTGCCCAGGCTCAGTACGAACAGAACGACCAGCGCGTGAAGGAAGTGGTCGGCGAGTTGACGAAGCATGCGCCGGCGGGTTCGGGCGCCGTGGTCGCCGCGCTGAATTCCGCGCTGTCCGCGGCGACCGCCGCGGCCGACTCCGTGCGTGCAGCGACGGGGCAGGCGATCGAAGCTGCGCAAAGCGGTTTCGACGCAGTCAGCGAAACGACGGCCCGCGGTGCCAAGCAGACCGCCGCCGCCGCTCGCAAGGAAACCGCTTCGCGCGAATCGGCTGCATGAGCGCATGTCGCGCACAGGCGCGACACTGATTGAGCGGCGCCGGCGGGCGCCGGCCGCCGCGTGTGCCGCGTGGCGTTCGGCGTATGTCCGGCCGCCGCAGCGTGCCCGGACACGGTCGGGGCGGGCGGATGAGCGGCACGCGTGAGCGTGCGAACGTGCAGCCGCATCGCCGGCCGCACGGCGCTCACGCGCCGCCGCCGCGCGGTACCGGCACGCAATACGGATCGACCCACTGATTTCAATGCAGGAAGAGAACATGACGGACGTAGTGATCGTATCGGCCGCGCGGACCGCGGTCGGCAAATTCGGCGGTTCGCTCGCGAAGATCGCGGC